>JAAZMQ010000248.1 GCA_012798745.1 Bacteroidales bacterium | reverse complement strand
GTCAATATAAAAAACAAACGTGCCACCTTCGACTACGAACTGGTGGAAACCTACACTGCCGGAATTGTTTTGACCGGAACAGAGATCAAATCGATACGTCAAGGCAAGGCCAGCTTGGCAGATACGTATTGTATATTCGAGAAAGGAGAACTCTGGGTACGAAACATGTATATTCCCGAATATTTTTACGGCACATACAACAATCACAATGTACGGCGCGATCGGAAATTGCTGCTAAACAAAAACGAATTGCGTAAACTCATGCGATATACAAAAGAACCCGGATTCACCATCATTCCCACGCGATTATTCATTAACGAAAAAGGGTTGGCAAAACTCAACATTGCCGTGGCAAGAGGTAAAAAACAGTACGACAAACGCCAGTCTATCAAAGAAAAAGAAGACAAGCGTTCAATGGAGCGTGCATTTAAAAAATACTGATTGTTTTGCTTTTGAAACGTGTAATAAAACAACGTTCTAATTAAACCGGTAAGTAAGAATACAAAGATATTATGAATTTCTATAAAGAGGCAGTTCTCCCAAGTTTGAAAAAATCGGGGCATACATCCATTTGGCTGTTAAAAATTATTCTCCCTATATCGTTGGCCGTTCGCCTCTTGGAGTATTACGGCATCCTTGCCTATATGGCAGATTTTCTCAATCCCGTGTTCATTTATCTGGGATTGCCCGGAAGCACAGCCATCATCTTCATCACGAGCATTTTTCTTCCCCTCTATGCTCCGCTGGCAATCATTACCTCCATGTCGCTCACGCTTCGCGAATTAACCATTCTTGCCCTGATGTGTCAAATTTCGCACAACCTCCCCGTAGAGTGTGCTATTCAGGCCAAAACCGGCACCTCGTTCTGGTCAATGGTAACGCTGCGAATTTTCATGAGCATTGTGGTCGCACTTATCCTCAACCTTATTTTGCCACAAGACATGGGCATGCCCCTATTTGCCCAAACCAATGCAGTGACAATGAATTCCATTGGCGACGTGCTTATTGTTTGGTTTAAAAGTTCCTTACAAATCGCGTTGCTCATCATTACGATAGTTACTACACTGAATATTTTGTATAAAGTGCTCGATGAATACCAGCTGATTGAAAAGCTGACAAAAATAATTGAACCTGTATTGAAATTCTTTGGATTACCCATCAGTACAGGTTTTCTGTGGCTAATCGGGTACATCGTGGGGCTGTCCTATGGAGGCGCACTGATGATGGAGCAAATGAACGAAGGGAAAGTATCAAAATCCGATGCCGAGTTGTTGAATTACCATCTGGCGCTTTCGCATTCCATTATCGAAGACAATTTGCTTTTCGTGGCATTGGGTGTATCCATCGGGTGGATTCTGGGTATACGCCTCACGGCTGCCGCAATGGCGGTATGGCTGCGAAAATTATATCTCCGCTTAAAGGTAAAATGGTTTTATCCTGCTGTAAATCTGAAAATTGAAGAACAAAGATAAAATGAATTTCAACGAAATATTGCAATCGCACATCCTTGTTCTCGATGGAGCAATGGGAACGATGATTCAGCGTTACAAGTTGACCGAAGCCGATTTTCGAGGAGAACAATTCAAAGATTTTCCCATCATGCTCAAAGGGAACAACGATTTGCTTTCGCTCACCCGACCCGATGTGATCGAGGAAATTCACCGTGCTTATCTCGAAGCAGGAGCCGACATCATCGAAACCAATACCTTTAACGCCAATGCCATTTCCATGCAAGATTACAAAATGGAAAGTCTGGTATACGCAATGAACCTTACTTCGGCACGACTGGCACGCAAAGTTGCCGATGAATTTTCGGAAAAAACACCCGATAAACCCCGTTTTGTGGCCGGTTCTGTCGGACCAACCAATAAAACCACTTCCATGAGTCCCGACGTGGACAACCCGATGTATCGCAGTGTAACTTTCGACCGGATGAAAAGGGCCTACAAAGAACAAATGGAAGCCTTGATAAAAGGCGGAGTGGATATGCTATTCATCGAAACCGTGTTCGATACACTTAACGCCAAAGCTGCCATTTTTGCGGCAAAAGAAATAGCAGAAGAAACAGGTAAAGAAACACCGTTGGTTATCTCGGCTTCTTTATCCGACAAAGCCGGCCGAACCTTATCGGGGCAAACGCTAGGAGCTTTCATCACGTCGGTAAGTCATGCCCAACCATTGGCCCTCGGGCTGAATTGCTCTTTCGGGCCCAAAGAAATGCTGCCTTACTTGAAAGATGTAGCCCGCATCTCGCCCTTTTTTGTCGTAGCATTTCCCAATGCAGGATTGCCCAACCAATTGGGCGAATACGATGAAACTCCGAAAAGAATGGCCGATGCCATCAAAGTGTTCATCGATGACGAGTTGGTAAATATTATCGGCGGGTGTTGCGGAACCACACCCAACCATATTGCCCGCTACATCGACCTCGTAAAAGACAAAACGCCGCATCGTCCATCACCCCGACCACGACACCTTTACCTCTCGGGGCTCGAAGAATTGGTAGTTTCGCCCGAAACGAATTTTGTCGTTATCGGCGAACGATGCAATGTGGCCGGTTCGCGCAAATTCCTCCGCTTAATTCGTGAAAAGAACTACGCGGAAGCGCTCAATATCGCCCGCAAGCAGGTAGAAGACGGCGCTCAAATACTCGATATCAACATGGACGATGCATTGCTGGACAGCCAACAGGAAATGACAAATTTTCTCAACCTGTTGGCATCAGACCCCGACGTGGCAAAGGTGCCGCTCATGATCGACTCGTCGAAATGGGAAGTACTGGAGGCCGGTTTGAAATGTACGCAAGGTAAATCCATCGTCAATTCCATTTCTTTAAAAAACGGTGAAGCGGAATTTCTTAAAGCAGCAAAAAAAATACAAGCCTACGG
>JAAZMQ010000247.1 GCA_012798745.1 Bacteroidales bacterium | reverse complement strand
ATGATGATAGCCAATTATATGAAAGAATTTACTTATCTCGACGAAGTGTGGTTTGTGGTATCGCCTCGTAATCCACTGAAAGAAGCCAAAGAACTGCTAAACGACGAATTGCGCCTCAAAATGACAAAGATGGCCATTGAAGATTACACCGGAATGAAAGTCTCCGATATCGAATTTCACTTGCCCCTCCCCTCCTACACCATCAACACCATGACAAAATTGACCCATGACAACCCCGATAAGGAATTCACTCTAATTATGGGCAGCGATAACTGGAATAATCTGCCTCGGTGGAAAGAACACAACCGCTTGCAACGCGAATTCAAGATACTGATTTATCCCCGTCTGCGGCATGAGGTGTGTATTCCTGATGAACTCTGCGAAAATGTTAGGCTTGTTGAAGCACCTGTTGTAGAAATCTCGTCCACCTTCATTCGTAACAGCTTGAAAGAAGGGAAAAATGTTCGAGCATTCGTTCCTCCTTGCGTATACGATTTCATCGAAACACATGCTTTATATCGCTCCTAGCAAGCCAAATACTTCTTCAAATTTAGTTTTAACTATTTACCACTTTTAATAGAAATATTCTCTATCCGAAAGCGACGTCTAGTACCATCATCGTGGCAAATCCCAACATGGCACCAATGGTAGAGAAATCCGTTTCGTTTCCCGTTTGAGATTCGGGAATCAACTCTTCTACAACCACAAAAATCATGGCTCCTGCGGCAAAAGAAAGAGCATAAGGCAACAAAGGGGTAATGGTGGCCACCAAGAATGCGCCTATGACCGCACTTATGGGTTCTACCACGCCCGAAAGCTGGCCATAGGTAAAGGCCTTGAACCGCGAAAATCCTTCACGACGAAGTGGTATTGATACGGCCGCTCCTTCAGGAAAATTTTGCAAACCTATGCCGATGGCAAGCGTCACGGCACCTGCAAGAGTTGCCATATCGGGATTGTTGCCCAATGCCCCGAATGCCACACCCACAGCCAGCCCTTCGGGAATATTGTGAAGTGTGATGGCAAGGACAAGCAAAACGCTTCTCTGCCACGATGTTTTTATACCCTCTGCTTTTTCAATCGATAATCCCATGTGCAAGTGGGGTAAAATCTTATCGATCAAAAACAAAAAAGCTCCCCCCGCCAAAAAACCAATAAGGGCCGGCATCCAAGGATGCGACATGGTTGTTTCGCTCATTTCTATTGCCGGGTCGAGCAACGACCAAAAGCTGGCTGCTATCATCACTCCGGCGGCAAAGCCCAACATCGAGTTCAAGATCTTCTTGTTTATCGATTTAAAAAAGAAAACCATCGCTGCACCCAGTGCGGTAACAAACCAGGTAAACAAGGCGGCAATCAATGCCAGCAATACAGGATTATACGCTAAAAGTCCTTCCATTTTTCTCTTTTGTATCGATTCCTTTTTTGTATTTTTCTTCCATGTCGTATTTGATTTTATCCAGCAAGAGCGGAAGAATTTCCGTATTTACACCGGCTTCTTGCAATTCGTCTTCATCTTCTTTGAGCATGGTTCTGAAAGTGGAAAAATTTCCGGCCATTTCCAATGATTCTTCGTAAAGATCCACTGCCTTCTCCATGTTGCCGATACAAAGCTCCACATGCCCGGCATTAAGATAATCGTGCGCATTGGGTTTTTCAGACAATATCCGATCGTAATACTTTTGTGCAATGTCGAACTT
>JAAZMQ010000246.1 GCA_012798745.1 Bacteroidales bacterium | reverse complement strand
GTGAACAAGATTGTGATGAATAACCCCATGTCTACTCACTTCTTTGCAATCAATACCTTCCTTAAAACAATCGTGAATATGATTGTTTGCTATTTCAGAAGCTTTAAAAATAGTTCGGAAAGGCAATTTGCAGGAACCGGGATTGTTGTCATTCCCGGATAATCTTACAAAGTATTCCTTCGCATCGATAGTGAAAGTGAAAATCATAAAAATCACGGAAAGAGCCATAAGTTTTTTCATAAGAATGCTATTTTAACCCCATAACGATTTATCTACCGGACAATTAAAATTAAGAGCTATTGCCAATAATTGTTCTTCGCTCAACGTTTGTTGAAAGCCTCCAACAGCCCGCACACAAAGATAAATTTCAGCCGCTTTTTCTACCACCTCGATTCGTCCGAATGCCTCGTCAAGATCGCATCCACCACTGCAAATCCCATGATATTGCCATACAGCCAAATTTCTTCGCCCCATCGCATCCGCCGTAGCTTTGGCCATATCCACACTCCCTGCCATCATCCAGGGTAAAAATTCCACTCCCTCCGGGAAAGCTACAATACATTCGGCATGACTTTGCCACAACAATTTTGTCAATGTACGAGTATTCAGGTTCGCTACTGCATAGCTCAGAGCGATGATATGAGTGGGATGAGTATGGATAAATGCAAACATCTGATTGTTCGATTTTATCTTCATCCGACAATGAGACATCAAGTGAGAAGGAAGCTCGGAGGTCGGTGCACCTTGAGGCTCATATCCCCAAAGCAAACGATACGATTCCCCTTTTTTATCAAGCTCTATCACACCAAGATTTTTTTGAGGGGATATCTCGATATTCCTCAAATGACAACCGGTTCCTGTAACCAAAAATCTTTCCCCTCCAATTTCAGGCAAGGAAAGAGATAAATTCAGCCACTCGCTTTTGGGTTGACAATCATCAAAATAAGGATAAAACTCCGGTTTTAAACGCACGCTAATATTCCCTCCATTCGATTCGGCCCAACCCAGACGAGCCATGTTTCCACTGATTCTTTTTACCTCTTCTATTAATTCTTGCATGTTTATATCTTTTTAAAACGACGTGTTCATAAGATCTCCAAAGAATGATGCATCAAGTTCTTTTCCCTATTATTTTTCGAATTGAAAGCTGTCAATACGAAAAAGGTCGTCCCCCTCGCCCCGAAAACGCAGCCATAGTGCCCTGATTCCGTTCGCTGGTAATAGATTGCAAGTAAATGTCTGCCAATTTTTTAAATTACCGCCTCCGGGAACATCGATTGTTCCTATGGAGGGTCCCCAACTATTATCGATAGCGATATCGATTTTACCAGGATTCGCGCCTGGAGCAATACGCATTTTTATTCGAGTAATGCCCTTTCGAAAATCGAGATATTTATATCCCGCACAATCCCCATTCCAAATCTTGCCCAGCTCTTCTTCAGTTGACGAAAATGCCTGGATGCGCACATTACCATATAAAAGGCATGCTCGTTCCGCTTCGATTTCATCTAACGAATTTAAAGGTTCGCCTGCACCTTGTGAGGTCATTTCTACTTCGTTTATACTGCCGTCTTCATTAAAATAAACCGGTTCGATGCAAGCTTTGCGCATACTTTTACAACCATGAGTGGATCGATGATAAAAGACATACCATTTTCCTTTATATTCGACCAGTGAACCATGATTATTCCAATTACCGGGATCACAATGATCGTTATCTATTATTACACCTCCGTATTTATAAGGACCCATAGGAGAAGTACTCGTCGAATATCCTATGCAAGTGGGTCTTCCTGCTCGACCCATATGAGCATAGACCAAATAATACATCCCTTTTCGTTTTGTAAGGAAGGCTCCTTCATGAAAAAAATGTTCTTTCTCGGTAAGCACATTTTCTTTCACCGAGGAAACGTCGATTTCTTTCATATTGGGCTTTAATTTGGCCATTTTCAGATTAAATTGACCCCACACATAATAACCTTGTCCGTCATCATCTACAAAAACCGAAGGATCTATTTCGTGGTATTTCCCAACCTCGATGTTCGTTCCCTCGATAAACGGACCTGTTGGGGAATCAGAAACGGCGACCCCCTCCGTTAAGGTATTATTGGCCAAACAGTAATAAAGATAATATTTACCCTCTTTATACCAGCAATCGGGAGCATACAACAAATCGTCGCTATAAGGAACAGCGTCGTTTTCTCCTTTAGAAGAAAAACGATCCGGATATAATTTCCACTTTTTCATATCGTCGGAAACCAATATGTCGTAACGCCACGAGCAATAATAAGCGGGACTTTCATCGCGCGAACCATAAACATATATTTTACCGTCCTTCCAAACCCTCGCTGTGGGATCAGCGATATAAACGCCAGGAGGTACGATAGGATTTTGTGAAAAAATGCTCTCGCTCCACAAAATCATAATGATCCCTGTAAGAAAAAACTTTCCCTTGGTCAACGCATGCATTTTGAATGAGATTAAATATTTAATTCTTCTATTGAGCACCGTTTTCAATCTTAAAAACCCAGGCATAATTACTGGGATTGGTCTGCGGCGTCAAAACCGGTGGCGTAATGATGAAGGTATCCCCCGATTTTTTCGATTTCACTTTACCTTCGAAGCCAAGTAAAGACACCTTACCACTGTTTTTTATTCCTTTTATCGCAATCGGTTTTTCAGGGAATTCTGTACAAAGCACATACAGATGATTTTCCTTTTTAGTGAAATATACATTTTCAATATTATTATTTGCCGAACCCTCCCATTTGCGGGTTCCGTAAATTGCATCGCCATTCACCTCAAGCCATTTACCTATATCGAGCAGGCGTTCCTGCTGAATAACCGGAATACGGCCATCGGAAGTAGGACCAACGTTAAGCAGCAAATTGCCTCCGCCGGCTACTTTTTCAATGAGCAAATCCACTAAGGCATCCGAAGTCATATAATTGTCCAGATCCTCTATCTGGTTGTAACCAAACGAAGTACCTATCCCCCGGCATTCTTCCCACGGACGTTCAACCTCGCTCACTCCTTGACGATCATGTACAAGGTCATATTCAGTCGTAAAATATCCACCGTGTACTCCCCGCGTTTCTTTTCCCCAACGATCATTCACCGCCACACGATCCTTTACCGGCGATTCGTTATACAACCAGGCCAGGAACTCGGTACTTTTCCACTTTTCACTGGGATAATCCCATTCACCGTCGGTCCAAAAAATATCCGGTTTGTACCGCATAACCAAATCTTTCATTTGCGGCATCATGTGCTCATCCACATATTTTTCGAGATTATTATGATACAGCGGATTGTACCATTCATAAAGTGAATAGTAAAAACCCATATGAAGCCCTACGCCTTTTACGGCTTCTGTTAGCTCTCCGCAAAGATCGCGGTGTGGACCAATGTCCATACTGTTCCAGTTCCAACTTTGTTCACTAGGCCAGAGGGCAAAACCTTCGTGATGTTTCGAAGTAAGTACAACATATCTGGCCCCTGCCTTTTTGAAAACATCCGCCCATCGTTCAGGCTCAAAATGCTTCGCTTTCCATTTTGGGGCAAAATCCTGATATTTAAAATCCTCACCATACATTTTATTATGATAATCCCTGAAAAGTTTGCCAGCTTGACTATCTTCGTTGATGCGCCACCAATACCATTCAGCATACTTGGCGTAAATCCCAATATCAGCATCTGCAGGTGCCCAGGCAGGGACAGAATAAACTCCCCAATGGATAAAAATGCCAAACTTTGCATCTTCGAACCATTGTGGAACCGGTCTACTATCAATGGATTCCCATGTAGGTTGATATTCTTGTGCATTTAAATACAAAGAAAAAAATAAAATTAAGAGGGGAAGGAATAATTTTTTCATTTTAAATGGTTTTGTAGATTACTTTACATATCCAAATTGATTTTTAAACCGATTATATATCGACACTGAGGAAAAAAGCTGTTTATTCATTTCCTATTCAATCCAACCTTATTCGCAAATATTTTTAAATCCCTAATTTCCTGATATAAATTAAAGGATTTTTCCCCGAATAAACTATTTCCCCGGTGCTTTAAAACCTGCATCCGCATCATCAAGTACCAGTATCCAGTCTGAATTTTCACCCAGTTGTGGCGGAACAAAAGTATGGGTTCCCTCATTCGAAAAATTCCCGATTTTCTGTGCTTTTCCATTACGTGGATTATACCACCATGCGGTTACTTTTTTACCCGAAATAACATCCATTCTGACCGTAAACGGCCTGCCCACAGGAACATAAACCATAGCATAAGAACCATTTTTATCTCGGGTAGCTACAAAACGATACCGTCCGGCACCGGGTACCGAAGTTTTTACATCATGGGGTACAATTACCGAATCATCGGGAATGCGTGTGAGGAAAGGCCTCGACTCCATTAACCGTCTGCCGAACTGCATCTGCCATGCCCCGGGCTGATCAACGGCTTCGTACCACGGCAGCAAAGGAAAATTGATCGGATCGCGGCCCGGCTGCCACATCTGCCAGACAGAATGATGTCCGTAAGTATGACCAAAAGCACCACTGAACAAATCCCAGTAAAGGGGGCGTCGAACATCGACAGAAACAGAATGTCCGTTTCTTTCCGCATTGAATTCAATGGGATGATCTTCATAAAGCGGCTCACCATCCATCATCGGTTTTGCGGGTGTACGCTTATAATCTTTCAGCGTATTCTCATAACTTCCCGTGAAATTCGGTGTATG
>JAAZMQ010000245.1 GCA_012798745.1 Bacteroidales bacterium | reverse complement strand
ATTGAGAAAATTGTCGACAAAGAAGAGCCCGATAAGTAGGAGCTTGTTCGAGTGATTGCCCAATGGCCCCCCAAAAAATATTGTCTTCATTTTGAAATTCGATAAAAGCTAATGCAGGATCATCGGCATAACGCAAACCGGTACAAGGGTTGACATGGTTAAGCATATTTACCGTCAAATCTATGCTCAGCTGCTGGAGATCAGGTGCAAAATTCACCAGTGAGGAAGTAGAACCATTCAGATGTGACCATGGATATGTGAGATTTTTTATTTCGGAATAAGCCAGCAAACGACTGCTGTCGCCCGGCATTACCCTATGTCCGTAAATATGAGACCACCCATAATAAATCCCTTTTTCCCGCAATACATGCTGAAAATAATCGAAACGCTCAAATTTTTCAGGGTCGAATTCGGTAGATTTATTATTGTGATAAGCGTACCATGAAAATTTGTGAAACCGTACAGCATTTACGCCATACTTTGAAAGAAAATCAGCGAAACTGTCAGCTTTCGCAGCTTCAACAAAAGGCAACCGACTACAAATATTGGTTCCCCATAACTTAATTTCTTTTCCGTTTCCAAAAACCAGTTTATCATCCTCGTTTCGGATAAATCCATATTTTCCTGCCGGGGCATCGAGCCACGATTGCATTCCTATAATTCCGTCATCAGACGTATTGGTAGGCGTAAAGGGAAACCAATCTTTCGTATCATTCCATAAAATTGTCCCCCCTTCTTTTGTAGAAGAAGAAAATAAAAGACCCAACACAAAAATTATTACCCCAATTTTATATCCTACTTTCATCTATTTAAAAAAATTAAATTCAATTTGTCCCAATTAAAATATTTATCCCACTTATAACGTTCCTTCAATTAACGTTTTTTCCTCTATCCTTCCTTTAACAGTAATCTCAATAATTAAATCATCCATAAATGTTGGCAATTTAATTTTATATTGATTTTTTAATCCTTCCGACACAAATTCCATTTGATCTATCAATTCTAAATTTTCTGGCTTAATAAACCTTAGTGTATACAGCCCATTTTTTATTCTCAAATAAACTTTCGCATTTTCTACCATTTGATGAGTTTGTTTGGTACAACAATACATCACAGATGTATCTCTTTCAGGGGAAGACATGGTTGAAAAAATTAAGTCACATTCTTTCAAAATACATACAGTATAAGTTGGTTCTAATTTCCAAAAGGGTATGGATTCATAATAATTTTTCATTGGTTTTAAATATTGCCATCCATCCGCAAAATACGTTGTATCATTTATTCCCTCGCAACCATCCCATGAATGCCACGTCCAAAAACATCCTGCATTTGAAAACAACCAACCTTGCTTCCTCCTATGAATCGGGTCATCATTTTTATGTCTTTTTTCTCTACCGGATTCATTATTGAATGCAGGTTTTCCATATTGTCGGATATTCTTTGCAATGTTTAAATACCAATTTTCCAAATCATAATCTGGTTGATTTCCTGTACAGGTATGAACAATTGCCATACTCATCCATTCTTTATGCGGCCAAAGTGCATCATCTGCGGTCCCGTCGGAAGAAATTATCAGATGTTTGTATGGATCATTATTTTTGATATAGGTTGCTATTGAATCTTGGAATAATTCATTTGATATTTCTTCATTCATTATCTCCCATGTCAATATATTGCTATATTTCGATAATCT
>JAAZMQ010000244.1 GCA_012798745.1 Bacteroidales bacterium | reverse complement strand
ATTCTATTCCGGCTACTTTTGTAACTCCTTTATCTTTGTATCGTTCGTACAGGATATCTGATAATTTTCCCAAATATTCGCTCGATTGAAATAGGGTAGTGATATCTTTAAACTGTATCCCCTTTTCAGGGAAATCAGGTATGTTGCGCACAGCTGCTGCTAATGTTTGAATATCCATGTGTATAGTATTAATAGTTGTTTATAGTTTCGCTGAATGTTCCACGTGGAACATAAAAATTATCGACCCATTAACACAAGCAGAACCGAAATATCGTTAGGTGAAACTCCCGGGATTCGACTTGCTTGGGCTATAGTTTCAGGGTTGATTTGAGTTAGTTTTTGTCTTGCTTCAGTTGATAGCGATTGGATTTCGTTATAGTTGAATTTATCTTTTATTCGAATATCTTCCAGGCGTTTTATTTTATTGGCCATGACGCGTTCTCGTTCGATATATCCTCCATATTTTATAGCAATGTTGGCCGCTTCTATAATTTCTTCTTTTCGATCTTTTATTGAGTCTAAAACCTCTTTAAGTGGCGCTATTTCGTCCGCAAGGGTTTCAATTTCTATATGTGGACGCACAAGCAAATTGATGAGTTTAGTATTTCTTTTGAGCGGTGCTGTTTCTATGGATTCTAAAAATGGATTGATTCGATTGGCTTTGATAGAAAAACGTGATACAAAATCGATAAGTCTTTCTATTTCCGATTGTTTGCTTGTAAGAAGTTGCATTCTTTCGCTTGTTGCTAAGCCTATATCATATCCTTTTTGAGTCAATCTTTCATCCGCATTATCTTGGCGTAGCAGAATACGGTATTCTGCACGAGATGTAAACATGCGGTAGGGTTCGTCTACACCTTTTGTGATTAGATCATCTATAAGCACACCGATGTATGCCTCATCTCTGCGTAGTACAAAGGGATTACCGCCATGACAGTTGATATGCGCATTAATTCCTGCAATTAATCCTTGTCCTGCGGCTTCTTCATATCCCGTAGTGCCATTGATTTGACCGGCAAAAAACAAATTTTTTATCCGCTTAGTCTCCAGTGTCGGATAGAGTTGTGTTGGATCGAAGAAATCGTATTCGATGGCATATCCCGGACGAAAAATATGGACATTTTTAAACGCAGGTACGCGTTGCAATGCTTTCAATTGAATTTGCAAGGGTAGGGATGAAGAAAAACCATTTAAATAATATTCGTTTGTATTTTCTCCTTCCGGTTCAAGAAACAACTGATGGCTTGTTTTTTGTGCAAACGTTACAATCTTTGTTTCTATACTAGGGCAATAACGGGGGCCAATGCTTTTTATTTGCCCGTTGTACAATGGGGAATCTTTCAATCCCTCACGCAGCGTCTCATGAACAGATTCCGAAGTATACGTAATCCAACAGCTTCGTTGTTTTAATTCCCGTTTGACATCCGGGAGATAGGAAAATTTGTGAAAATCGTCCTCACTCTTCTGTTCTTCCATAAGAGAAAAATCAACACTTCTCCCGTCTATTCTTACCGGCGTGCCGGTTTTTAATCGATCAGTTTTAAAACCGAGCGATTGAAGTTGTTCCGTTATTCCGTACGATGCCGGTTCTGATATTCTTCCTCCACTGATTTGGACTTTGCCAATATGGATTAAGCCATTCAGAAAGGTTCCGTTGGTAAGTATAATAGATTTTGCCGTAAATTTCACACCCATTCGGGTTTTTACTCCGACAAGGGTGTCGTTTTTGAATATGAGTTCAGTAACGGTGTCTTGCCACATGTAGAGATTGGGTGTGTTTTCGATAATTTCTCGCCATGTGCTAATGAATTTCATCCTATCGCTTTGAGCACGGGGACTCCACATTGCAGGTCCTTTCGATCGGTTTAGCATACGGAATTGTATGGCAGTGCGATCGCTCACGATGCCCATTTGTCCTCCCAAGGCATCAATTTCGCGTACGATCTGCCCTTTTGCAATGCCTCCTACAGCCGGATTACAGCTCATTTGTGCAATATTGTTCATATCCATTGTGATGAGCAATGTTTTTGATCCCAAATTGGCTGCTGCGGTAGCTGCTTCGCATCCGGCATGTCCTGCTCCAACAACAATTATGTCGTAATTGAAATCCATTTCCTTATTTAAAAACATGCAAAGATACTAAAAAAGAATGTGTTATCCATATAACTCTATGTTAAAGCGGGATAACAAAAATAAAATATATTTTATTTTATTTGTTTGATTATAAGTTAGATAGGGAGGGTTTTCAGCAGTTTTAGAAACGTTTACAAATTAAGCATACGTAATGCTTCTTCTTCGGCCTTTCTCATTTCTCTTATTTCGTCGTCCGATTTATCATTTAATCCACAAAGATGAAGAATACCGTGAATCATGACACGATGTAATTCTTCATCAAAAGAAGTTTGATACTTTTGCGAATTAGAGAGAACTGTTTCTAGACTAATGAAAATATCTCCTGATATTTTATTTCCTTCGGAATAATCGAAAGCAATGATATCGGTGTAAAAGTCGTGATTCAGGAATTGCCGGTTTATTTCCAAAATTTTTTCGTCGCTACAGAACAGGTAACAGATATCTCCAATTTGTTTATCGTATTTATTGGCTACCGATTTTATCCATTTTGTTGTTGCTCGTTTTTTTATTTTCGGGAAGTTGATATTTTCTGCTTGAAAAGTGATTGCCATTTTGGAGTTTATTTAGATGATTAGATGATGAAACGTGATTTTTTACTTTTTTTTACCCAAAGAACAAGTAAGAAACAAAAATTGCTACTACAACGCCGGTTAAATCGGCTAAAAGTGCATAGGGAACCGTATAACGCGAATTTTTTATGTCGACCGCGCCGTAATAAACTGCCACAATATAGAATGTTGTATCGGTTGCACCCTGAAAGACTGCTGAAAGTCGTCCGGCAAACGAATCGGCTCCAAATGTTTTCATGGTATCGATCATCATTCCTCGAGCACCGCTGCCACTTAAAGGCTTCATCAGTGCCGTAGGTATTCCATCAACCCAGCGAGTGTCCATACCGGTAAACGCCACCACATTTCGTAGTCCTTCCATCAGAAAATCCATAGCTCCCGAAGCGCGAAAAACACCCACACCCACCAGAATAGCTATCAGATAGGGAATGATGGTAACGGCTGTTTTAAATCCCTCTTTAGCACCATCGATAAAAGCATCGAAAATATTGATTTTCTTTCTCATTGCTTTTAAAATAAAAGCAACGATAATGGTGAGCAAAATGATATTGGCCACAAGCCCGGAAACCATATTGATTTTTTCCTGCGGCATGGAGTGGAAAACAAAAATTGTTACTACAATTATTGCTGTGATGCCTCCGAAAAACCCTATGATGGCTCTGTTAAAGATGTTGATTCCTTGCTTCAGGCAAACGGTTATTACGGCTACAAGTGTAGCAGCAAAGGTTGTTATCATAATTGGAATGAATACATCAGCAGGATTAGCGGCACCCAACTGTGCACGGTATACCATGATAGTGACAGGGATGAGTGTGAGTCCTGAAGCATTCATTACCAAGAACATAATCATGGGATCGGATGCTTGGTCTTTTTTCGGATTAATTTCTTGCAATTCTTTCATTGCTTTTAGTCCAAACGGAGTAGCCGCATTATCGAGCCCCAGCATGTTAGCCGACACGTTCATCAGAATGGAGCCAAAGGCCGGGTGATCTTTAGGGATCTGGGGGAAAAGTTTTGAAAACAAAGGAGCAGCTGCCCGAGAAAAAAGCTCTATCATGCCGCCTCGTTCACCAATTTTCATCACACCTAGCCAGAGTGAGAGCACTCCTGTAAGACCTAGCGAAATTTCGAATCCGGTTTTAGCCGAATCGTAACTCGCATTCATGATTTCGGTAAAGACATTTACGTCGCCAAAGAAAATAAGTTTCACTAAGGCTACGGCAAAAGCAATGATAAAAAAAGCAATCCAGATGTAATTTAAAATCATGATAGCCTTATTTTCGGGAAAATCTGTTGTCAAAGTTACAATTTATCACAAACCCACAAAAGAGAAAATTTTTATTTTCTATCTTTGTCTCGGGTCTATTTAAATGTTTCTTATTTTTCATATCAACACAAAAGTAACATTTTTAATTCAGTCTTGGAGGGGAGCTCCTCTCCAAGATTTTTTTACTTTGCGTTCGTGTGGCAAATACGAGTTGAATTTACACTTTAAAAGATGAGTTGGAAAGATTTTTTTTATTATCAGAAAGGAGAAAGGGTTGCCATCCTCTTGTTATTGATTTTGATAGTATTAACTATGGTAATGAATGGGTTGATGAAGAGGAATACCGAAAAAAAGATTCTCATTCAGAACGATTCGTTAGTGCAAGAGTTTGATCACTTTCAACGTTCCTTGAAAGATCGGGATGTTGTTGACCTAAAAGGTGATGAAAAAGAAACGGATAGCCAATTTTATACCGATTCAAATACACATTCGTCGTACTCGGATACCGATCTGTCTTTTGCACGTTCTTTTTCGGAGAGAAAGAAACTTGGCGAGGGCGAAACTATCTTTTTAAATGAAAGTGATACTACGGACTGGAAAAAAATTCCCGGAATAGGCAGCACTTATGCTTCGCGTATTGTAAAATATCGTGATTTGTTGGGAGGTTTTGTTTCCGTAAATCAACTGAGAGAAGTGTATGGAATTGACGATAAATTATTTGTCAAAATATATCCTTACGTGAAAGCTGATGGGAAATATAACAAAATAGCCGTAAACAAGCTTGAATTCAAGGAACTTCTTCGTCACCCTTATTTGAATTATAAACAGGTGAAAGCCATTTTCGATTTGCGCAGGCGCAAAGGAAATATATCATCGATAAGCGAGTTGGCACTACTTGATGAATTTACTGCTGATGACATAGAGCGATTAGCTTTCTATTTGGAATTTTAATTTCAAAAAACATGGGGCTGTTTCAAAATAAAAAATAAGCTTCTGAGAATTGAACATTTGAAATTATTCTCCGGTAGGAGTGCGAATGGCGCGTAAATGCACTTTATTTTTCTAATATTGTTTTTTTAAGAGCCTCAATATTTTCTTTCAGTAGAGCGATTTTGCTTTCGGCGTCTGCTTTTTTCTTGCGCTCGTTTTCCACGATTTCGGGTTTGGCATTTTGCAAAAACCGTTCGTTGTTCAGTTTTTTCATCACCGATTGCAAAAAACCTTCTAGATATTTCAGCTCTTTTGTCAATTTTTTCAGTTCGTCTTCAACATTCGTTTTATCAGACAAAGGGATAGAAAACTCGGTGGTTCCTACAAGGAATCCGGTAGCTTCCGGTTCTTTCTCCTGCACTTTTTCGATAGAAGAGAGATTGCCCATTTTTATGATTACGCTGTCGTAAGTACCTTCATAATCTCCGGTGAACTGAAGCGAAAGTTTTTCTTTGTTCGGGATATTTTTCTGCAAACGGATGGTGCGTATCCCTGCAATAATTTCTTTCACTTTTTCGAAATCCGTCAGCAGCGCGTCGTCAAAAGGTCGACTTTCCGGTAGAGAAGCAATCATGATGCTATCGCCTTGTTTACGCTCGTACAACGCCTGCCATAGTTCTTCGGTAATAAAAGGCATAAAAGGATGAAGAAGGCGTAAGAGCGCATCGAAAAACGTCAGCGTGGCATCATAGGTTTTTTTGTCAATAGGGTGTCGGTATGCCGGTTTTACAATCTCCAGATACCATGATGAAAATTCCTCCCAAAAGAGTCGGTATACCACCATTAATGCTTCGGAAAGACGGTATTTTGAGAACAAATCGTCCAACTCGACAATTGCTTTGGATAATATGCTGTTGAACCAACGAATAGCAATCTCTGCAGTATCGGGTTGAGGAATATCGTCTCTAACTTTCCATCCTTTTACCAAACGAAAAGCATTCCATATTTTGTTGTTAAAATTACGACCCTGCTCACAGAGCGATTCGTCGAACAACAAATCGTTGCCCGCAGGAGTGGTAAGCAGCATACCCATCCGTACGCCATCGGCACCATAGGTATTTATCAGCTCAATGGGGTCGGGGGAATTTCCCAGTTGTTTGGACATTTTCCGCCCGGCTTTGTCTCGTACGATACCTGTGAAATAGACATTTTCGAAACATTTTTCGTTTCGAAATTCGTATCCGGCCATAATCATGCGGGCTACCCAAAAGAAAATAATGTCGGGACCCGTCACTAGATCGTTGGTTGGATAATAATAGTTGATATCCTTGTTGTCGGGATGAAGAATTCCGTCAAAAACCGAAATCGGCCATAACCAGGAAGAGAACCATGTATCGAGCACATCTTCGTCCTGTTGCAAATCGTCTATCGTGAGGGGGTAATCCACTATTTTCAATGCTTTTTGATAAGCTTCTTCTTTGGTTTCAGCCACCACAAATCCGCCTTTTGGCAAATAGTAGGCCGGTATCTGATGCCCCCACCAGAGTTGCCGACTAATGCACCAGTCCTTAATATTTTCCATCCAGTGGCGATAAACATTCTTGTATTTTGGAGGATAGAACTTAATAACATCGTTCTCTACGGCTTCAAGAGCAGGTTTGGCAAGATCTTTCATTTCGAGAAACCATTGCATAGAGAGTTTGGGTTCAATGGGTACGTTTGTTCTTTCAGAAAAACCGACTTTATGAGTATAGAGTTCGATTTTTTCGACCAATCCGGCCTTTTGAAGATCTTCTACAATTTTTTCGCGTACGGCGAATCGATCCATTCCCGCATACATGGCTCCATTTTCGTTGAGAGTGCCGTCGGGATTGAAAATATCGATAATCGGAAGATGATGTTTTTCTCCCAGCACATAGTCGTTAACATCGTGTGCAGGTGTAACTTTCAAACATCCTGTACCGAATTCTATATCTACGTATTCGTCTTCGATAACAGGTATGACACGATTGATAAGTGGAACAATCACTTTTTTCCCTTTCAGATGGGCATTTTTGGGGTCATTAGGATGAATACACATTGCCGTATCACCCAGAATGGTTTCCGGTCGTGTAGTGGCAACAACGGCATAGCCATCTTCTCCTGCTATCTTGTATCGCAAATAATAAAGTTTGCCTTCTTGTTCTTTGTAAATCACCTCTTCGTCCGACAGAGCGGTAAGTGCCTGCGGGTCCCAATTGACCATCCGCACGCCACGGTATATTTTCCCTTTTTCGTACAAATGACAAAAAGCCCTGATGACACTTTTGGATCGTATT
>JAAZMQ010000243.1 GCA_012798745.1 Bacteroidales bacterium | reverse complement strand
TAATCATACTCAAAGAGATAATCGATCCTGTAATTACGATTGCTAGAAAGAATGGTGGTAGCAAATCGAAAATTGCCCTCACAAAGGTGCATGATAATTTTCAATTTATATAGAGACAAACGAATTTATCGGTTTGTCTGAAATACATTATTCTGATAGAACAGATATGTTACATCAATGAAGAATGATAGGGCGGTAATAGGGGATAGATAGCTAATGAACGTATTTTGCCTGCTTTTGATGTGTATTAGTCTCTTTTTTCTTAACTTCGCAAATCTATAATATACACGACGAAGAATAATTCATGATAAAAGTTGAAAAGATATACAAAAGTTTCGGCAACCTTCAGGTTTTGAAGGGTATCGATTTGGAAGTCAACAGAGGGGAGATCGTATCCATTGTAGGTCCCAGCGGCGCAGGAAAAACCACGTTGTTGATGATCATGGGGACCCTTGAAAGGGCCGATTCCGGGAAAGTTTATTTCAATGGCGACGACCTGAGTCGGCTCGAAGAGAAGAAACTCTCCGATTTCCGCAACAAGAATATCGGCTTCGTATTTCAGTTTCATCAATTGTTGCCCGAATTCACCGCACTGGAAAACGTGATGATTCCGGCGTTAATCGGGAACCGAAAACGCAGCGAAGCGGAGAAAAAAGCCAAAGAGCTGCTACATATGATGGGGCTCACGGGCAGAATGGATCATAAGCCGGCCGAACTCTCTGGCGGTGAAAAACAGCGTGTGGCAGTAGCCCGAGCCTTGATTAACGATCCGCTGGTGGTTTTGGCCGATGAGCCGTCGGGAAGCTTGGATACAAAAAACAAAACCGAACTTCATCAACTGTTTTTCGAATTACGCGACAAACTCAATCAAACGTTCGTTATTGTTACTCACGATGAACAGCTGGCATCGCTTACCGACAGGACAATCCACTTGAAAGATGGAAAAATTTATCGACCCGAAGAATCGTTAAACCAAAAACAGACCTAAAAAAATCATCCTTTTATGAAAAGAAAATCAATGATTATCACATATATGTTAGCAGGAGCACTGTTGTTGTCATGCACAACAAACACACAAAAATCGAATAAAAAAGCCGAAATGGAGGAAATCATCGGGAGGTCGTCTCCCAAAATAGAAAACGACATCATGACGCCCGAAATACTGTACAGTTTCGGACGAATTGGCGAAGTACAAGTTTCTCCCGACAAATCGCATATTGTTTATGAAGTCACTTATGTGAGCATACCGCAAAACAAGACGAATGCCGAGCTTTTCGTGATGAAAGCCGACGGTTCGGAGAAAAAACAATTAACCCATTCCAATTCCCGCGAGAGCAATCCCCGCTGGATAAATGGCGGGAAAAAGATCGCTTTTCTGAGCGATAAAGACGGCACGTCTCAACTATGGACCATGAACATCGACGGAAGCGGTTGGGAGAAAATTTCCGATATCGAAGGCGGAATCGGCGGTTTCTCGTTCTCACCCGACGAGAAAAAGGTGTTGTTCGTCAAAAACGTAAAAACGCAACCCACAGCTGCCGACATCTATCCTGATTTGCCCGAAGCATCGGGACGAATTATCAACGACCTGATGTACAAGCATTGGGATCAGTGGGTAACGGATGTGCCTCACCCGTTTGTGGCCGATTTTTCGAAAGGCAAATTGCAACACCCCAAAGATATACTGGAAGGCGAGCCTTACGAATCGCCCATGCTGCCTTTCGGTGGAATGGAACAGTTGGCATGGAGCCCCGACAGTAAAATCGTTACTTACACTTGTCGCAAAAAAACAGGAAAGGAATATGCACTGTCCACCAATTCCGACATTTATTTTTACGATGTGGAAACCGAAGAAACTACCAACATTACAGAAGGTATGATGGGCTACGACACCAACCCGCAATTCTCTCCCGATGGAAAATATATCGCCTGGCAAAGCATGGAACGCGAGGGCTACGAGTCGGACAAAAACCGCCTTTTCGTTATGGATCTTCAAACAAAAGAAAAAACTTACGTAACCGAAAAATTCGATTACAACACCGATGCTTTTGTATGGAATACCGACAACAGAACGTTATTCATCATCTCTTGTGTGCAAGCTAAAACGCAACTTTTCACGGCAGACCGGATAACGAAAGAAGTGAAAGCAATTACCGAAGGAGTTCATGACTATGCCTCGGTGGCGTTGGGCGAAGAAGGAAAATTGATTGCCAAACGCCATTCCATGTTAAAACCCGATGAAATCTATTCCGTGGATATTGCATCGGGAAAAGCCGTTGAGCTTTCTTTCGAAAACAAGGAAATTCTCGACCAACTGACCATGGGAAAAGTGGAAGAACGATGGATAAAAACCACCGATGGCAAACAGATGCATACATGGGTAATCTATCCGCCCCACTTCGATTCAACCCAAGTCTATCCCGCCTTATTGTATTGTCAGGGCGGACCGCAGAATACGGTCAGCCAGTTCTGGTCGTACCGGTGGAATTTCCAAATGATGGCTGCCAATGGTTATATTGTGGTAGCACCCAATCGTCGCGGCGTTCCGGGATTTGGCATGGAGTGGCTGGAACAGATCAGTGGTGATTATGGCGGACAAAACATGAAAGATTATCTCTCTGCCATCGATGCCTTAGCCAAAGAGCCTTATGTGGACGAAAACCGGTTGGGTTGTACGGGCGCAAGTTACGGCGGATTTTCGGTATATTGGCTGGCCGGAAATCATAACAAACGATTCAAGGCCTTTTTTGCTCATGCCGGCATCTTCAATCTGGAAGCCCAATACCTCGAAACCGAAGAAATGTGGTTTGCCAACTGGGATTTGGGCGGCCCCTTCTGGGATAAGTCGAATCCTGTGGCACAACGCTCATTTGCCAATTCTCCCCACCGCTTCGTGGATAAATGGGATACGCCAATCATGATTTCACATGGAGAGTTGGATTACCGGATTCTCGCATCACAAGGAATGATGGCCTTCAATGCGGCACAACTTCGAGGAATCCCTTCCCGCTTATTGATTTATCCGGACGAAAATCACTGGATTACAAAACCACAAAACGCCATTCTTTTTCAGCGCGAGTTTGCCCGGTGGTTCAACGAGTGGCTAAGAAAATAATTAGGATTGAAAAAATCTTTACAAATGTTTTTGCGATTAAGAAAATATAATTATCTTTGCACTCGCTATCAAAAACAGATGGCGATCGTTGGTGCGGTAGTTCAGCTT
>JAAZMQ010000242.1 GCA_012798745.1 Bacteroidales bacterium | reverse complement strand
GAATGACCATAGTATCGATTCTCTTCAGCGTTTTTATGCTTTTCTTGGAATTGTTGGTGGCTTTTATCCAAGCCTACATATTTACGATGTTGTCATCGATGTTTATCGGATTTGCTCAGGAAAAAAAATAAAGATTTGTCATATTATAAATTAACTATTTAAAAAAATTAGAACTATGTTACTTTTAGTATTATTACAAGCTGTTGTTAAAGCAGAAATTTACAGATTAGGAGCAACTATCAGTGCTGCTATTATTGCCATTGCGGCATCTTACGGTATCAGCAAAATTGGTTCTCAGGCTATTAATGCTACAGCTCGTCAACCCGAAGCCGCAAACGACATTCGTACCACTATGATTGTTTCTGCAGCATTAATTGAGGGAGTTTCTTTATTTGGGGTAATTGTTTGTTTAATGGCATTTTTCTTCTAAAATTCACATTTTATGTCTTTATTAATGCCCGATTCAGGGCTAGTGTTTTGGATGTTGATTTCATTTGGAATCGTCTTTGCGATATTAGCAAAATATGGTTTCCCTGTAATAATGAGCAAAGTAGAAGATAGAGAAAATCAAATTAACGATTTTTTGCAGAAAGTAAATAATGCAGAAGCTATCTTGGCGGAACTAAAAACAGAAGGAGATAATTTAATATCAAAAGCTAAAGAAGAGCAAGGACGTATTTTGAAAGATGCTATGCAAAGATATGAGAAGATAATTAAAGAGGCGCAACAAGAAGCCGAAAATATACTTCAGAAAAAATTGCTCGAAGCCAATGAATTAATCCGTATTGAAAAAGAAAATGCTGTGCGTGATATTCGCAAACAGGTAACGGAACTTTCTTTGAATATAGCGGAAAAAGTGCTGCTCAAAAAACTAGAAGACGAAAAGGAACAAATTGAATTAATTAACCGTATATTAGAAGAATATAGCCCAAATTGATAATGAATTATGCACCTCGGATCACCCTCAATACGGTATGCAAAGGCTTTTATAGAATATGCTATTGAACGAAATACGGAAAACATTTTGTATGAAGAATTCTCAATATTAGCATACTTTTTGAAAACGAATCGAGATCTTCGTGAGATACTCGAAAATCCGCTTATCGCAAAAGATAAAAAATTAAAACTTATTGATATAGCGGTTGCCGGGGATGATTCTCCATCTGAAGATTTTATTCGCTGCATGCATCTCGTTTTGAATAAAAAACGAGAACCTTATCTACTGTCTATCAGTTTAATGTATCTCGATCTTTATCGACAATATAAAAATATTGTTTTAGTTAAAATTATTACTGCTATTTCAATAAGGAGCGAAATTGTCGAAAAGATTAGACATCTACTGATAAACGAACTGGAAGCTCAAATAATGATGGAGCAAATAGTAGAGCCTTCAATTCAAGGCGGTTTTATTTTAGATTTAAATAATAATTATCGCTTTGATGCAAGTGTATCTACACAATTAAAAAAGATTAGAAAACAACTTATTGAAAGTAATACAAAAATTGTATAGGGAAAACATGATGGAAAATATAAAGATAAGTGAAATTTCAGAAATTCTTCGCAAGCAATTAGAAGGTATCGACATGCAAGTCCAATTCAATGAAATTGGAGAGGCGATTGAGGTTAAAGATGGTGTTGTACATATTTATGGATTGAATAATGTGGGCGCTAACGAATTGTTGGAATTTGAAAATGGCATGAAAGCTATTGCTATGGATTTAAAAAACGACAGTGTAAGTGCCATATTACTTGGATATACCGACAAGGTAAAAGAAGGGGATATTGTAAAACGAACAAAGCGCATCATTTCTATAAATGTTGGAGAACAACTATTGGGGCGTGTGATTAGTCCATTAGGCGAACCATTAGACGGCGGAGAACCGATAAAAGGAGATTTAATAGAAATGCCTTTAGATAGGAAAGCTCCCGGCGTGATTTATCGTCAACCTGTGAATCAACCTTTATATACAGGTTTAAAAGCAATTGATGCAATGATTCCTATCGGTCGTGGACAACGTGAATTAATTATTGGAGACCGACAAACAGGAAAAACAGCCATAGCAATAAATACAATAATCAATCAACGCAAAAATTTTGAAGAAGGAGATCCAATCTACTGCATTTATGTAGCAATAGGGCAAAAATCGTCTACCGTAGCATCCATTGTAAGTACGTTAAAAAAATTTGGTGCTATGGAGTATACAACTGTTATTAACGTAGGGGCAGGCGAACCTGCAGCCTTACAATACATCGCTCCTTTTGCAGGAATGGCTATTGGAGAATATTTTAGAGATACGGGACGTCACGCATTAGTGGTTTTCGACGATTTGTCGAAACAAGCTGTAGCTTACCGCGAAGTATCTCTCGTATTACGAAGACCTTCCGGCCGAGAAGCTTATCCGGGAGACATTTTTTATCTTCATTCCCGCCTTTTGGAACGTGCAGCAAAAATTATTGAACAGGAAGAAGTAGCTCGTAATATGAATGACCTGCCTGCGGATTTAAAGGATAAAGTAAAAGGCGGCGGTTCATTAACCGCATTGCCGATTATTGAAACTCAGGCAGGAGATGTTTCTTCATATATCCCAACAAATGTGATTTCAATTACTGATGGGCAAATTTTTCTTGATGCCGATCTATTTAATCAAGGAATTCGCCCCGCTATTAATGTGGGAATTTCCGTTTCACGTGTCGGCGGTGATGCCCAAATTGAGGCAATGAAAAAAGTAGCCGGCACTTTAAAAATTGACCAAGCACAATTCAGGGAATTGGAAATATTTACCAAATTCGGCGGAGATTTAGATCCGGTAACAAAGTTTACGATCGATAAAGGACAAAAAAACACTCGCTTATTGATTCAACCGAAATATACCCCCATGCCTGTGGAAAAACAAATTGCGATTTTGTATTGCGGTACACATGGGTTATTAAAAGACATACCTTTGGAAAAAGTTCCGGAATTCGAGGACAAATTTTTGAAATTTTTGGAAGTCAATCATCAAGAAGATGTTTTAGAAGTATTAAAATCGGGAGAAATAAATGATGATGTAATAAAAATCATAGAAGAAACCGCAAATTTGATAATTCAACAATTTTAATTATGGCTTCTTTAAAAGAAATTAAACATAGAATTGTATCCGTAAAAAATATACAGCAGGTAACCTCTGCAATGAAGCTGGTGTCGGCAGCTAAATTGCAAAGGAGTGGAAATGCTATCCAAAAAATACGTCCTTATCAAAACAAATTATACACGATAGCTACTCGCTATTTTAATAGTGTTTCTCCATTCATTTCTCCTTATCTTATGAAAAGAAAAATTTCACGTGTAGCTATTATCCCTGTTTCTTCTAATAATTCACTCTGCGGATCATTCAATATAAACTTGATCCGATTTTTAGAAAAAATACTCGACTCCTACAAAAAATTGGGAAAAGAAAACGTTTTAATTTATCCAATAGGAAAAAAAGTTGAGGATGCACTAAAAAAAATGAATTATCCAATTCAAGGAAGCTTTCAAAACTTATCCGACAATCCAACGTATGCTGAAACAAAAGAATTGACAAAAGAGTTGATAAAACAATTTAATGAGAAAAACATAGATCAAGCAGAGATTGTTTATCATCATTTTAAGTCGAAAGGTTCAATTACTTTAACACGTAAAATTTTCTTACCAAAGGTAGATCTAATACAAAATGAAAAGAATAAGCTGGAATATATAGTGGAACCTTCGCCTTTGGAATTAACGTCAGAGTTGTTACCTCTTTTGTTGTATAACGACATGTATTTGACATTGTTAAATGCCAGCGCATCTGAACATGCCACACGCATGATTGCAATGCAAATAGCTACTGATAATGCGGGTGAATTACTATCTGATTTGACTTTACAATACAATAAATCTCGTCAACAAGCAATTACAAATGAATTGTTAGATATTCTTGGAGGGAGCATGCAATAACCAAATGAATAAATATAAACAAAAGAGGGTGTCTTTATGAGACATCCTCTTTTATTTTAATTCTGTACTCGGAGCGGGACTTGAACCCGCACAACCGCATTTGGTCACAAGATTTTAAGTCTTGCGTGTCTACCGATTCCACCATCCGAGCAGACTCACTTTTTATGGAATACAAAAGTACAACTTTTTCAAGTAAATCCAAACATTTTTTGCTTTTTACCACCAAATAATTGAAAAAAATCAACCGAAGTGTTACGTCTCTAAAAAGAGAAAAAATCCTTCCACAAGAATCAAATCAATAGAAAGCCGAACAACAACGTTTCAACAAATTTATGAATTGAAGATTCAATTAGTAAATGACCGGAAAAATCGGCAAAATTTGGAAGAAATATTGTATTTTTGTGGAAAAAGTTGAATTATAAATCTTTATAAACAAAAGGAAATGGGGAAAGTATTGATTATCGGTGCCGGTGGTGTAGGAAGAGTGGTTGCCAACAAAGTTGCCCAAAACAACGACGTGTTTACGGAAATCATGCTGGCAAGCCGCACCAAGAGCAAATGCGACGATATTGCCGAAGATGTTAAACGTCGTACAGGGGTTAACATTCAAACGGCACAGGTGGATGCCGACAGTATTCCGGAACTGGTAAAACTGTTTGATGAATTCAAACCGGAAATAGTAATCAACGTTGCCTTGCCTTATCAGGATTTGACCATCATGGATGCATGTCTCGAATGTGGCGTAAATTACCTGGATACGGCCAATTATGAACCGAAAGACGAGGCTCATTTCGAATACAGTTGGCAATGGGCTTATAAGGATAAATTTCGCGAAGCAGGGTTGACCGCTATCCTGGGTTGTGGTTTCGACCCCGGGGTAACCAACGTATTTACGGCATATGCAGCAAAACACCATTTCGACGAAATTCACTATCTCGACATCGTGGATTGCAATGCGGGCGATCATCACAAACCTTTTGCCACAAATTTCAATCCCGAAATCAACATTCGTGAAG
>JAAZMQ010000241.1 GCA_012798745.1 Bacteroidales bacterium | reverse complement strand
CATTGAAATAAACTTTCCCGGAATCGGCCCTTTCAAGGGTCCCCATGATCATCAACAACGTGGTTTTTCCTGCGCCGCTGGGACCTACAATGGATACGATCTCCCCTTTGTTGACTTCCAAATCGATACCCTTCAAAACCTGAAGATTGCCGAAACTCTTGTATATCTTTTCAACTTTTATCATGAATTATTCTTCGTCGTGTATATTATAGATTTGCGAAGTTAAGAAAAAAGAGACTAATACACATCAAAAACAGGCAAAATACGGTCATTAGCTATCTATCTCCTATTACCGCCCTATCATTCTTCATTGATGTAACGTATCTGTTCTATCAGAATAAGGTATTTCAGACAAACCGATAAATTCGTTTGTCTCTATATAAATTGAAAATTATCATGTACCTTTGTAAGGGCAATTTTCGATTTGCTACCACCATTCTTTCTAGCAATCGTAATTACAGGATCGATTATCTCTTTGAGTATGATTATACGGAATGTCGTTTTTAATAAGATATGGGTAACTATGTTTATTTCACTATTTGTCGAGGAGATATTAGAGGGAATATTAAGAGTATTGTATTATCGGGGATTCTACAGAGAAGTGCACAACTAATTCTATTCACATCAGTTGTGATAATTGCAATAAAATTCAAAATAAATAATAAAATTATATGAATCAGCAGGTTGAAAAACAACAGCAATTCGGACGCCTTAAGTCGCTTGATGCCCTTCGCGGCTTCGACATGTTTTGGATCATGGGTGCAGAAGAGGTATTCATTCTGCTTGGCACATTAACGGGTGTTCCCGCACTCGAATGGTGGGCAAATCAAATGACGCATGTAGCATGGCATGGGTTTCATGCCTATGACATGATTTTTCCGTTGTTTTTATTTATTTCCGGAGTTTCGTTTCCTTTTTCTGCTCGTAAACGATTAGCAGCAGAGGGAGGGCGGCGGGCACTTACAAAACATGTCTTTACCAGAGGATTTATGCTGGTATTGTTGGGTATCCTTTATAATAACGGCCTCAGTTTCGATTTTGCTCATATGCGTTATGCAAGTGTATTGGGACGAATCGGTCTGGCGTGGATGTTTGCCGCTTTGATTTTTATGAATACAAAAAGTTCGAAAACCCGATTTATCTGGTTTTGGGCTATACTCGTGTTCTATTGGTTGTTGTTTGTCGTTTTCAAGGCACCTGACTTTGGCGACCCTGATCATTATTCTATGAAGGGGAACATTGCCGGTTATATTGATCGGATGTTGCTACCCGGCCGCTTTTGTTGTTACGAATTTGGCGACAACGAAGGCATCCTGCCTACCATATCTGCTGTGGCGACAGGTTTACTTGGCATGCTTACAGGTGAATTTCTACTAAGTTCGATGAAGCCGATGAAGAAAGTTTTGTATATGATCTTCGCTGCCGTTTTGCTGATGACAATTGGTCAAATCTGGAATCTTGTTTTTCCCATCAACAAAAATCTATGGTCGAGTTCCTTTGTTTGCTGGGTAGGGGGGTTGAGTATGTTATTACTTGCTATTTTTTACCTCATCATTGATGTCTGGAAATATCAAAAATGGTCGGTTTTCTTTGTCGTTATCGGGATGAATCCGTTGACGATTTATCTCGCTAACCGTATCATCGGATGGACACAGGCTACAGAATTTTTCTTTTCCGGTATCTGCAGTTTTTTCTCTGAAGTATGGACACCGTTGATTTACGCTATTGGTTACGTAACTGTAGGATGGACATTTCTGTACTTCTTGTACAAAAAGAAAATTTTTTTGAAAATATAAAAGTATGTAGTGAATATTGATCTGTGTGAGTTAATCTTTTAAAAGATTACTACGTAGTGTTAAGGTTTAAAATATCGGGTTGAAGCTTGATTGTTTCAGTCTTTATATTTTTCTATTTT
>JAAZMQ010000240.1 GCA_012798745.1 Bacteroidales bacterium | reverse complement strand
TATCAAAAAAGTGATGCGCTTTTCGGGTCCTCGCATGTTGTTCGTCCATCCCATCGCTACGTTACGACATTTTCAGAAAGAATACAAACGAAAACGGCTTTTTAACCGGAAAGAGCAACGATAAAACGAGGGCAATAAAGCATCTTATATCGCGTACATCACGATAATGATTAAGGTAATTAAAACAATAAGTAAACTCCAGAATAATTATCAAATTTAGATCTTTTTACTTCTTCTTTCTTAAGAGGGAAAAAAGTAAAAGCCCAATAGATAACAATATATATAAGAATATCCCTAGACAGAATATCTGCCGGAACGAAGAGCACATTTTTTAGCACAACAACCAGCGTGAATAAACAAACTCCGGCTACTATGGATACTTTATGTTCATCCCCTAATTTCATAATAATTTCATAATTTGAATAATTTGATTCGCAGCAAGTATCGCCATCCAAAGTTATCACCTTTTTTAAAATCATCAAAAAACTATTTAATTTTTTCAGATTTAAAATGGTATGGATAAAAACCTTATTCGATCATTTTAAGAAATTCTTCTTCGGTAATGATCTTTATGCCGAGCTGATTGGCTTTTTCCAACTTGGCAGGACCCATATTTTCGCCGGCTAGAATATAATCGGTACTCTTCGATACCGAACTGCTGACTTTGCCACCGTTTTGTATAATGAGAGCTTTGTATTCGTCTCGCGAATGCAATTTAAATATGCCGCTGATCACAAACGTTTTGCCTTTTAACTTATCGGTTTTGGGTTCAAGATTTTCTTGATTCAGTGAAAATTGCAATCCGTGAGAGCGTAATCGTTGCACAAAATCGCGAAACGTAGGATTGGCAAAGTAATCTTTCACACTTTGGGCAATACGCTCGCCTATGCCATCAACAGCCATGAGGTCTTCGAGCGATGCCTGTTCCAACGCATCAATAGAGGGAAAAGCCTCGGCAAGTTTCTGCGCTACCGTTTCGCCCACATAACGAATACCAAGCGCATACAAAACCCGCGGATAGGGAACCGACTTCGATTTTTCGATGCTCTGCAACAAGTTTCTGGCACTTTTTTCGCCCCATCGCTCAAGGTTTACCAGATCTTCAAACTTTAAGTTATACAAATCGGCTGCATCTTTTATCAGACCTTTGCTGTATAATAATTCGATGGTTTCGGGTCCCATGTCAATATCCATGGCTTTGCGCGAAACAAAATGCTGAATGCGGCCTTTGATTTGCGCCGGGCAACCTTCGATGTTCGGACAATAATAGATAGCCTCGTCTTCGTCGCGCACCAACGGAGTACCGCACTCGGGGCAATATTTGATAAACTGCACTTTTTCGCCTTCTCCGGTACGGGCAGACTTATCTACTCCCATTATTTTGGGAATAATCTCCCCCCCCTTTTCCACATATACCCTATCACCGATATGTAAATCGAGAGCATTGATCATGTCTTCGTTGTACAACGAAGCGCGCTTCACCAGAGTGCCCGACAACAATACGGGCTCCAAATTGGCCACAGGAGTCACTGCACCCGTACGCCCTACTTGAAAAGTAACCGACAAAAGTCGCGTCAAAGCTCTTTCGGGATTAAATTTATAGGCTATTGCCCAGCGGGGAAATTTTGAAGTAGCACCCAAACGCTCCTGCTGCTTCAGCGAATCGACTTTCAAAACCACTCCATCGATGGCGAAAGGCAGATTTTTGCGTTCTTTATCCCAATATATAATGTATTCGAAAATTTCTTCCACTGTACTGCATTTTTTCATCTCCCCCGAAACGCGAAACCCCCATTTGCGTGCATAGTTTAAATTCTCGAAATGACTGTCGCTAGGCAATTCGTCACCCAAAAGATAATAAATAAACGATTCCAGCTTGCGACGGGCAACCTCGCGCGAGTCCTGCAACTTGATGGTACCTGCAGCCGCGTTGCGGGGATTAGCAAAAAGCGGCTCTTCCTGAGCTTCACGTTCTTTATTCAGCTCTTCGAAAACCTTCCACGGCATGATGATTTCTCCCCGTGCTTCAATGGAAAAAGGAATATTATCGCCGTGAAGAACCAAAGGAATACTACGAATGGTACGCACATTATTGGTAACATCGTCTCCCCTGATGCCGTCTCCCCGCGTCACTGCACGAATCAATTGCTTGTTTTCGTAAATCAACGAAATGGAGACCCCGTCGAATTTCAGCTCGCACACAATTTCAAAATCTTCATTCAACGTGCGTTTTACCCGATTGAAAAAATCGGTCACTTCCTCGGGCGAATAGGTATTTTGCAGCGACAACATGGGGTAGCGGTGTTCCACCTGTTCAAACTCATTGGTGATGTCGCTGCCAACACGCACGGTCGGCGAATTAGGATCATAATATTCGGGGTATTGGGCTTCCAGTTCCATCAGTCTGCGCATGAGCTGATCGTACTCGTAATCGGAAATGGTGGGTTGTGCAAGAACATAATAATTGTAATCGTGCTCACGAATTTGCCTGCGCAATTCTTCAATCTCTTCTTTGGGGGTCTTCATTTATTTCTATTTATAAGGAATAAAAAACTGCCGGTAAAGATAGTTATTTTTCATCTACAGAAAATAAAAAAACCGACAACTGTGAAACACAATCGACGGTTTTTAGCGGCTATTTTCGTTCCAATACCGGATTATCTCAACATGTTACTTTTTTATTTTGTTCGTGTTTTCTTCTACCCGAACAATGGTGGGTTTAAATGTTTTGGCTTCTTCGGGCGTCATCATGGCATAACTCATAATAATCACAATATCGCCCTTTTGAACTTTACGTGCAGCAGCGCCATTCAAACAAATTGTTCCCGATCCTCTTTCTCCGGGAATCACATAGGTTTCGAAGCGCTCACCGTTATTGTTGTTCATTACAGAAACTTTTTCGTTAACTATCAAGTTGGCCGCCTCGATGAGATCCTCATCGATGGTGATGCTGCCTTCATAATTAAGGTCGGCATCGGTAACGGTTGCTCGGTGTATTTTCGATTTTAATACTTCAATATACATCATTTGATTTTTCTAATTTTTATACGAAATGTTATCGATTAATCGTACATCGCCACAAAACACGGCAATGCACCCTACAATATATGCCGACTCGTTCCAATCCGAAACAGATTGCAACGTGTTTCCATCTACAATATCAAAATATTCGACGCGTAAACTTTCAATTTGGTTTATTCGGTTTGTAACAAAATCAATGGTTTCCTGGATACTTTTTTTACCGACGAAATCGGCACTGAAACGCAAGCTCCGATATATTTCGGCAGCTTTTTGACGTTGCTCATCCGATAGCCGTAAATTGCGACTGCTTAAGGCCAAACCACTCTCTTCGCGAACAATGGGAACGCCAACAATCTCTACCGGGATAGCCAATTGCCGCACCATGTCGCGCACGATAGCCAGTTGCTGAAAATCTTTCTCGCCAAAATAAGCTCTGGAGGGCTTTACGGCATAAAACAATTTGCTCACAATCTGCGCCACACCATTAAAATGCCCGGGACGAAAACGGCCTTCCATAACTTTATCCAGCATTCCGAAATCAAAAACGCGTGTGTCCGGCTCGGGATACATTTCCTCTACGGAAGGAACAAAAGCAACGGTAACACCTAAACTTTCGAGCAGTTTGCAATCGGCTTCCGAATTACAGGGATAGAGACGGAAATCTTCTTTATCGTTAAATTGAGTGGGATTAACAAAAACGCTTACAACAGAAACATCATTTGCGCCGACACATTGTTTCACCAACGCCACATGTCCTTCATGCAGTGATCCCATTGTCGGCACCAAACCTATCGATTTCCCCTCATCCCTGAAAGGCCGAAGAAACCGATCAAGTGCATAAACGGTCTCTATAATTTCCATTTTTATACGTTATCAGAAAAACATGCAAAGCAACAAAATTTTTAGCACATAACGAAACTTCTTCTCAATTATCCTTCCCTTATTTATTATCATTTTAGATAAAAAATGATAAACCATTGAAAATAAGATAATAAAAAAAATAATCTTGATTTATTTTGTTATTATGCGAATTTTTTTTATTATCTTTGTACTAAATTTTAGATATATAGCCAAAATGAGTCAAAAAAAAGTTTTATTTATCGCACAAGAAATTTATCCATACTTACCGGAAACACAAATTTCACTTACTGCTAGACAATTACCACAAGCTGTACAAGAACGAGGGCATGAAATACGTACTTTTATGCCTAAATATGGCAATATTAACGAACGACGTAATCAATTGCACGAAGTTATCCGTCTCTCCGGGATGAATCTCATTATTGACGATACCGACTATTCTCTTCTCATTAAAGTAGCATCTATTCAACCGGCGAGGATGCAGGTTTATTTTATCGATAACGAAGAATTCTTCCAAAGAAAAGGAACCGTAGTAGACAAAAGCGGTAAAGAATATGATGACAACGACGAACGCAGCATTTTCTTTATCCGCGGTGTGATGGAAACCGTTAAAAAACTTCGATGGATACCCGATATCATTCATTGTCATGGATGGATGACGGCTCTGGCACCCCTGTACATTAAAAAAGGGTATGCCGACGATCCCTGTTTTACGAACTCAAAAGTAATTTATTCGGTTTATGATAACGGTTTTACAAAGCCGTTTCGTCCCAATTTCCTGAACAAACTGAAATTTGACGCTATCGGCGACAAAGAAATCGAAGAATTAGCCAAACGCGGCACTTTCGACTTCAATACGCTGACCAAATTAGCAATCGATTATTCAGACGGCATTATTCAGGGAAGTGAAAAAATATCGGATGAAATAAAAAATTATATTACCGATAAAAAAATTAAATTCCTGGGTTACGAGGAAGATTTTGACAAAAATGTAGAGGCAATCGAAAGCTTCTACGAAAAAATTGACCAATAACTTTTGCGTCTATCACTTTTTTATCCCGTTATTTTTTCGGATATTTGCGCAGTTAAAAAACAAATTTTTGAAAACGGATGAAGCTTCAATCTTTATATAAACTGTTTTTT
>JAAZMQ010000239.1 GCA_012798745.1 Bacteroidales bacterium | reverse complement strand
AGTATGTTTTGGAAAACAGGCACACCATTGGTTATCACGAAATAGAACCTGCAAGTATTGTTGTAAATTCCAAAGGCAATCATTTTGTTACCTTCGAGAAAGCGTATTTCGCAACCTTAAAATTAGAATTAGGACCTGTTGAAAAAGCAGACACCTTGATAATCCATCTCGGAGAAAAATCGACACCATCACAAGAGGTAGACAGGAATCCCGGCGGATCGATCATTTACCAACAAGCAGTTTTGAAGTTAACGCCGGGCGTTAGCAATTATATTCTCCACCTTCCGCGTTTTGTTCCACGCTATCCCAATAGTCAGGTTTTACCGGAACATATGCCTGAGGTTACCCCTTTCCGATTCGTAGAAATAGAAGGCTGGGAAGGAGAATTAAAAGTAAATCAAATAAAGCAATATGCCTTATTGTACCCTTTTAATGATAATGCTTCGTATTTTCATTCGTCCAACGATAATTTGAACCAAATTTGGGATCTCTGTAAACACACTTTAAAAGCAACGCCCTTTTTAGGAATGTATATTGACGGTACTCGCGAAAGAATGCCCTATGAAGCAGATGCCTACATGCAACAAGTATCGCATTATTGTGTGGATCGCGAATTTGCCATTCAGCGGTATACAACCGATTTCTTGATATACAATCCGAGTTGGCCTACAGAATGGCATTTACACATTGTTTTAATGGCATGGGCCGACTATATGGCGACGGGCGATTCTCGGTTTTTAGAAAGGAGATACGATGAACTAAAAAAGAAGACCCTTTTAGCTTTGGCAAGGGAAGACGGGCTTATCAGTACACGAACCGGACTTGTTACTCCCGAATTTTTGAAGAGCATCCGCTATGAAGGTCGCGATTTTAGAGATATTGTTGACTGGCCTCAGGGAACTCCTGCAAATGAAACCGCACATACGAGCGGACACGGCAGTGCAACATTGGAGGGAGAGACCGATCGGTTTGTATTTTCCGACATCAACACAGTTGTCAATGCGTATCATTACCGCAATTTGGTACTGATGGAAAAAATAGCCGATGTGTTGGGCAAAACGAAAGACAAAAAATTTTTCGAAAAAAGGGCAGCACTGGTTAAATCCTCTTTTAATGAGAAATTGCTGGATAAGGAAACAAAATTGTATATCGATGGAGAAGGTGTTCAACACAGTGCGTTGCATGCAAACATGTTTCCCGTAGCCTTTGATTTGGCTCCCGAATCCAATTATCCTGAAATTAGGAATTTTCTGCAGTCGAAAGGGATGGCGTGCAGCCCGGGAATGTCTCTGTATCTTTTCGAGGCCCTTTACAAATTGGGAGCCGAGGATTATGCTCTTCAATTACTTACCTCTGAGGGAGATCGCAGTTGGATGAATATGATCCGCATGGGAGCAACAATGACCACCGAAGCATGGGATATGAAATATAAGAAAAACCTGACATGGACACATGCATGGGGAGCAACACCTGTTTACGTGATTTCCAGGAGAATTTGCGGTATTGAACCCGTTGAACCATCGTTTCGTAAACTATGCATAAAGCCGCAACCGGGCAATTTAGAGTGGGCAAAAATTAAACACCCCACTATCCGCGGAAGCGTTGAGGTGGAATTCGAAAATAAAGAGAATTCTTTTGTTTTAAATGTGGTTATTCCCCCAAACAGTATCGCAGATATTTTTATCCCCCTCAAATTTGATAAATATACCCTCTTACAGAATAAGAAAATTGTCAAAGGAAAGAAAACGGATAATTATATTTTGATTAAAGATGTGGAGCCGGGTGAGTATTCTTTTGAACTAAAAATAGCATAAACGGCCACGAACCGTGAGAAAGAACCCCATTAAGACGATTCTTTTTCTTCGCGATGTTTTTTGAGCCAGATCTGATACGAATTGACCAGATTCTGCCACAACACGTACAAGCCCGGTCCCAACGAAGCCAACGGATTAAGGTAAGTCTGGGCAAGCCATATGGCCAGAACGGTATTTTTCTGACCCAGACTTTGCCCTCCGGCAACAGCGCGTCCAAAGGCTGAACCGATTTTCCTCCCGAAGAAAAATTGCAAAAGGCAGATAATCAACGAAGCAAGAGCAATAAAAATCTCAAGCGTATACCCGCCGGTGTTCTGTTCCACCACAAACCGCGTAACACTGGCAATAAGAATAGTAATGGTCACCGCCCACAAGTAAAACGAAACAATCTGCGCCGACTGCACTTTTTTATATGTCTTAAAAGATACCCTCCTAAGGAGCAGCGCACATACAAAAGGCAAAACAATCACCGGCATCACTTTTTTGAAAATATACCAGAACGAAGCAGCAAACGAAACATCGGCGCCGGTTTTACCCACTGCCGACAAAAACAAAGGGGCAATAAACGCCACCAACAAATTGCTGATCATGGAATAAGCAGCTACGGCAGAGATGCTCCCGCCCAAGATACCGGCAACCACAGGAGCCGAAGTAGCAGTGGGTGCCAATACACAAATCATGGCCGACTGAGCCAGTATTTCGTTCAACGGACGAAGTGCCAGATATACTGCGGCACTGCCGATGTATTGAATACCCAACAAAATGTAATGAAATTTGGTCAATCGGATATCATGCCACGACACACGCGTATAGGTAATAAACAGCATTGCTGAGAGCAAAAACGGAGTGAGGGGCGACAAAACAGACAAGGGCCGATAAAACCCTATCCCGATAACCATTGCAATAAGAAGAAGATATTTATCCAAAAACCGTTTCACAACAGATTCGTTTTCTTTTTTAATTCTTTTCTACTAATAAATGAAAAATAAAATTATTTGCCGAATAGCCAAAATTAATCGTAGTAACTTTTGGGAGTGACCGTTTTTTCCGGTCGTCGTAATTTATCTTTAAAACGGATATCGACCAACCACTGCTTACGGTTGATTACAAAATCAACGATAAACTGTTCAATTTCGGGAAGAAATTCTTTCATCGGGAAACCGGCCACTTCGTGTCCCAAGCCTTCCATACTATAAAACAGGTAAGGATAACCTTTTTCTCTGAAACGCTTTGCCAATGATTTGGAACCAAACATACCGATACGGAAAAATCGCGTCTTGTCGTAAGGTACCAGTTTATCGGCACTTCCGTGAAAGAAAAGCGTAGGCGCAGGGGCTTGCGTATAAGAAGGAACACCCTCGGTGCTGAAAATTCCCCCGGCGAACGATATAACACCGGCAAAATGAAACTTTTCGGGCAACACATCAGCCGAAGGTTTATGGTCGCGCGCTTCGTAATCGGCCTGCAACACCGTGATAGCACCGGCACTCGATCCACTGATGATGATGCGCGAAGTATCAATATTCAACGTTTCAGCGTTTTGCAACAGATAATTGGTTGCGCTATACAAGTCGGCCACAGCCATAGCAATGGCATTACGCAACGGTTTGGTATTGAAAATTCCCGGCGGCGGAGCGTCTTTCATTCCCAAACGGTAATCAATGGAAACCACGGCAAACCCTTTTTCGGCAAAATACGTGAAATAATCGGTATAATCGGCGGCGTCACGCGAACCCTCCTTAAATCCTCCTCCAAAAACAAAGATGAGACACGGCTTACACTCCTTCACCTCCGAAGGAAAAGAATAAATATCCAGTTTCAATTCCTGACCGTCTTTCACTGCGTATACCTGCGTATCTTTCTGAGGTTTCGCTGCAAAAAGAAATAGAGAAATCAAAAGCGCCCCTATTGACAGCAGCAACTTTCTAAACATATTTTTGATTTACTTTTCGAGGAATTTTTTTACGGTTTCGTAGGCTTCTTGCCTGGCACGTTCAAAGTCGTCGTTGAGAATAACGACATCAAACTTTGGAGCAAAACTCATTTCATATTGAGCTTTGGCCAAACGCTTTTCGATGGCTTCGGGCGTCTCGGTGCCACGTTTTTCGAGCCGATTGCGCAACTCTTCTATCGAAGGAGGCATAACAAAAATACTCAACGCCTGATCGCCGTATATTTTTTTTATGTTTAACCCACCTTTCACATCGACATCGAAAATCACATTTTTACCCGTAGCAAGAATCCGATCGACCTCACTTTTCAGTGTACCATAAAAAGTGTTTTCATACACCTCTTCATACTCCAGAAATTCGCCGTTTGCTATACGCTGTTTGAATTCTTCGGGCGTAAGGAAGTAATAATCAACTCCGTTTTGCTCTCCGTCGCGCGGAGGTCGACTGGTAGCCGAAATAGAAAATTCCAGTTCCAGATCTTTTGAAAGCAGATAGCGCACCAACGTAGATTTTCCGGTTCCGGAGGGAGCCGACACAATAATTAATTTTCCCATAGTCATGTATTTTTACAGCACATTGAGCACCTGTTCCTTAATTTGCTCCAATTCGTCCTTCATTTGCACCACAAGGCGTTGCATCT
>JAAZMQ010000359.1 GCA_012798745.1 Bacteroidales bacterium | reverse complement strand
CTGGAAAAATTAATATGGCTATAAAATTCCAATATAATAAAACTTCGTGCCAGCAGTTGGAAAAGCAGCTGCAGATACGTGAACGTGCACTTCCAACGTTGAAAAACAAAGAAACTGCCTTACGTATGGAAGTGAAAAAAGCCAAAAAAGAAGTTGAAAAACTGGAAGTAGAGCTAGAAGAACAAATCAAGTCTTACGAAAAGATGATTGGTTTGTGGACGGAATTTGATCCTACTTTGGTAAGAGTAAAGGATGTTGATCTTTCGAAAAAGAAGATTGCCGGTGTGGCATTTCCGATACTCAATCGTGTTGAGTTTGAAATGAAACGCTTTAGCATCTTCAATCAGCCTAAATGGTTTCTTGATGGCATACATACCCTTGAAACCCTTGCTGAAATTGGGATTCGTCGCGATTTCAATTCCATTAAGCTAGAACGGTTGGAATATGCGCGGAAAAAAACAACACAAAAAGTGAATTTGTTCGAGAAAGTGCAAATTCCGGGATATGAGGATGCCATTCGTAAGATAAAGCGGTATTTGGAAGATGAGGAAAATCTTTCCAAATCGTCGCAAAAAATCATGCGTGCTCGTCTGGAAAAAAGGAAGGAGGAAGAAGGATGGTAGCGAAAATGAAAAAACTCACTTTTCTCATCTATCACAAAGATTATGAACAGTTTCTTCGTGATCTTCGTGAACTTGGGGTAGTGCATGTGGTCGAAAATAAGCTGAATCAGGCCCAGAGCGAACGGCTTGAAAAGCTTTACATGCAATGGAAACAACTTACGGAGGCGAAGAAAATACTTGAGAAATATCGGGATAAAAAGAACCCTCTTCCGCCAAATCCCGTAGATGTTGAAAAGGGTTATCGATTACCGCAGGAAATCGAAAAAATTCAAGCGGATGCGGCCACCTTAATGCAACAATTGCAGATTAGCAAAAAAGAACGCGACGCATTGATTCCGTGGGGAAATTTCGATCCCGAAAACATTTCCCGACTTGAAAGGGCCGGTTATTTTATCCATTTCTTTGTAGTATCTAACCGCGACTACAATCCCGAATGGGAAGATCTCTATAACGCAATAGTAATTGAGACAAAAAATTCGAAAACATATTTCATTACCATAACGAAAGAACAGGATATCCCGCAAAAGCTAAATCTGGAGGCGGTGAAAATGCCTGAGGTTTCTCTTGAGCAGCTAAACACAATGATTGACCAATTGAATGCAAAGGTGCAAGAGAACGAAGAAAAATTGAAACGCTTGACTGCCGATCTCCCATCTTTAGAAGCGGCGATAAAGGAGATCGATTCGGAAATTCGTTTTACACGTGTGCATGTGAGTGCCGATCATGTTGCCGACAATAAAATTATGTTATTGCAAGGATGGGTTCCTGAAGCAAATGAACAAGATATTCGTAATTACTTGGAATTTCAGGAGGTATATTACATTATTGAAGATCCACAACCCGAAGACGATGTACCTATTCAATTTGCTAACAACAAGTTCGTAAAATTATTTGAGCCCATTACCGAAATGTACATGTTGCCTAAATACAATGAACTTGATCTGACACCTTTCTTTGCGCCGTTTTATATGATTTTTTTCGGCTTGTCTTTGGGCGATATCGGTTATGGTTTGTTTCTGTTTTTAGCCGCAACGATTGTAAAAGTGGTGAAGAAAAAATCATTGGGCATGACTCTTAAAAATGTGCTTTCGTTGGTGCAGGTGTTAGGTGCTTCTACTGTCGTTTGTGGTTTGCTGACGGGAGGTTTTTTTGGATTCAATATTTACGAAGTCAACATACCTTTTTTTCAGAACATGAAAAATCATGTCTATTTTGATAATAATCAAATGTTTGAACTCTCTCTTATTTTGGGTGTGGTGCAGATTATGTTTGGAATGTTTCTGAAAATTATCAATCGAACAAAACAATTTGGTTTCAAACATGCCTTAGCGACGGTAGGTTGGTTTATCTTTTTGTTGAGTTTTATAGTAGCTTATTTATTTCCTGTTGCATTGCCTATGTTAGGAACTGTGCATCAGATAATCTTGTTGGGATCGGCCATATTGTTTCTTTTTTTCAATTCTCCCGGAAAGAATCTTTTCTTGAATTTCGGCTTGGGGTTGTATGATATTTATAACATGGCAACCGGTTTACTTGGCGATGTATTATCTTATGTACGTTTGTTTGCATTAGGATTATCCGGGGGCATTCTGGCAAGTGTGTTTAATAGTTTGGCAACCGGGATGAGTCCTAAAGATAGCATCATTGGGCCACTTGTGACCATTGTGATATTTGTTATTGGGCATGCTATCAATATTTTTATGGATACTCTTGGAGCTGTGGTTCACCCCATGCGTTTAACTTTCGTCGAATTTTATAAAAATGCTGAATTTACAGGGGGAGGAAAAAAATACAATCCGTTTAGAAAATAAAGAATAGAAATTTAATTATTAACAATAAAAAATACGATTAACATTATGGACATTAATTTACTTCTTGCTTACATAGGCGTAGCATTGATGATTGGGCTTTCCGGAGTTGGGAGTGCTTATGGAGTAACCATGACGGGAAATGCTGCCATAGGGGCATTAAAAAAAGACAGCAGTAAGTTTGGCAATTTTTTGGTATTGACGGCTCTTCCCGGTACACAAGGTTTGTATGGATTTGCCGGATATTTCATGTTTCAGAACATTTTTGGGGTGTTAACTCCCGACATTACTTCCATTCAAGCTGCTGCCGTGTTTGGTGCAGGCTTGGCAATGGGATTGGTGGGATTGCTTTCTGCCATTCGTCAAGGTCAGGTATGTGCAAATGGTATTGCAGCAATAGGTCAAGGGCATGATGTTTTTGGTAATACGCTTATTTTAGCCGTATTCCCCGAACTTTATGCTATTGTGGCATTAGCTGGCGTTTTCCTTATCGGAAGTGCAATCGCATGATTTTTTCATGTAATTAAAATATGAAGAGACCGTTTCAAAATATGAGGTGGTCTCTTTTTTTATACTATGTTTTTAGTAAAATAACCAACGATAATTGGTTCATGGGTTATTTATGTTATTTTTTTTCTGCCGATAGATACCGATGTCGTTCATGGAAGCAGGGTCTTCTATTGGTTCGATATGCGTGGAAACAGTTACAGGCACATCGAACATATCTTCGATCGATTGTTCAATAAGGTCGGCATAATCATGTCCTTTTTTTACTGTCCACCAACCGGGAACAAGTAAATGTACCGAGATAAACATACGTTGCCCGGCTTGTCGTGTCATCAAAGAATGGTAGTCAATATTTTTTTCTTTGAGTGAGTCCAGATAAGCTGTTATTTTTTTCATGGCCTCTTCCGAGATGGAAGCATCCATTAACCCGCTTGCCGATCGGCTAATGAGTTGATATCCCGTATAAATAATATTAATTGCCACTAAAATAGCGATAATCGGGTCTAAAATATAGATTCCTGTCAGTTTTACTACTAAAATTCCGGCAATGACACCTATTGAGGTCCATACATCGGTCATCAGGTGTTTTCCATCGGCCTCGAGAACGATCGAATTTCTTTTTTTACCGTTTTTGATAAGGATAAGCGCAACAACCAGATTGATCAGGGATGCTCCCAGAGAAAATAGCAGACCGATATTTAGGTTTTCCAACGGAGTAGGTTCGATGATACGAGGGACGGCCGAACGAATAATGCTTAATGCCGCAAGAACAATGAGGGCACCTTCAATTGCACTCGAAAAATACTCGGCTTTTGTGTGCCCATATTCATGTTCCTTATCCGCAGGTTTTGCCGAAATATGAAGCATAATCAGTGCTATTATTGCTCCGATGAGATTGACAAATGATTCCAATGCATCGGAAAAAAACCCCATTGATCCGGTGAGGTAGAAAGCATAAAATTTAAGCAGAATAGTGGCTACAGCGGCGGCAATGGATAAATAGATAAATTGTTTCAGGGAGTTCTGTTCCATACGATGAATTATTTGGGAAAAGTTGTGAATTCAAATTTAGATAAATTCTTTTTATTCTACAGAAAATAGGCTTCGTTTTTTATGCAAAATAGATTTGTTATAAGTAGGATGGATTTATTTAGCTGAATTTACGTTTGGCGAAAAAAACAGGTTTAGGAAATATTGCAAATAATGCCGGAAATGTATTATCTTTGCATCGTTTTCAACAGATGGGCAGTTTCCAGAGTGGCCAAATGGAGCTGACTGTAACTCAGCTGGCGTAGCCTTCGGTGGTTCGAATCCATCACTGCCCACAAAAACACCGGGGAAGATTGATGTTTTCACACAACGGATATTTTTATCGCAAGTGAGGAATTGTTGATGCATCAATTTTTACTATTTTGCGGAAGTAGCTCAGTCGATAGAGCATCAGCCTTCCAAGCTGAGGGTCGCGGGTTTGAGTCCCGTCTTCCGCTCATTTAATCATTCAAAGAAAAGCGGCTAGTAAATTGGTCGCTTTTTCTTTTGGCAAAAAAACAGATCCCATGTCGGGCAAGTCGGCAGGTACAGAACACATACGCGATTTCACGCGAGGGAAGATTTTCAGTCAACTCATTGCGTTAGCTATGCCGTTAATGGCGGTCAGCTTCATCCAGATGACCTATAATCTGGTAGATATCATGTGGATTGGCAGGTTGGGCAGTAAATCGGTTGCTGCCGTGGGGACAATCGGTATGATCATGTGGATGATGAATTCGCTTGCCTTAACTTCAAAAGTAAGTGCCGAAATTTCTATTGGGCAATCTGTTGGTGCGAAACGGATCGATCAAGCAGTTATTTATGCATCGCACACCACGAGTCTTGCTATCTTACTGGGTGTGTTTTTTGCATTACTTTTTATTGGTTTTCCCCATCCTTTTGTATCTTTTTTCAAGTTGCAGAGTGATATTGCGGCAGAAGCCGTGAATTATCTGCGAATTGTGGCGTTTGGTTTACCTTTTGCTTTTTTGACTCTTAATTTTTCGGGCATTTATGTTGGGTTGGGTAGGAGCGATATTCCGTTTTATTTTAATGGTATAGGACTCGTATTGAACATCATTCTCGATCCTGTTTTTATTTTTGGTATAGGTCCTTTTCCGGCATTGGGCTCGGCCGGGGCTGCGTTAGCCACATGTATATCTCAATTTGTTGTAGCCATGTTGTTCGTTTATCATTTAAAAAGGAAAAACGGTTTATTGGGTAAATTTCCTTTTTTTGTTCGTCTTCATAAAAGATATACGGGTAACATTTTGAAACTTGGATTACCTGTTGCGGCCATGAATATGTATTTTTCTTTCATCAGCATGAATCTTGCTCGTATTGCATCGATACATGGAGGTCATTTGGGCGTTACCAGTCAGACGACCGGCGGTCAGATTGAAGGGATTACTTGGAATACTTCGCAGGGCTTTTCGACGGCATTAGGTAGTTTCGTGGCACAAAATTATGCTGCCCGTCGTATGGATCGGGCATGGAAAGCTTATCACTACACCCTGTTTATGATGGGTATTTTGGGAATAATTGTTTCTCTTGCTTTTATGCTCGCAGGTGAAAATATATTTGCTCTCTTCATTCCTGAAAAAGCAGCGTATGAAGCCGGGGGTCAGTATCTGTTCATAATGGGAATATCGCAATTATTCATGATGTCGGAACTTACTACGCAAGGGATGTTCAACGGGATAGGGAAAACAACCATTCCGGCATTTATCAGTATCGTTTTTAACACACTGCGCATTCCGCTGGCTGTATTTTTGGCAGGGAAAATGGGCATAACCGGTGTCTGGTGGGCTATCAGCCTGTCTTCTATTATGAAAGGCATTGTTTCTCCTATTTGGTTTTACTTTTTGCAGCGAAAAATCCGGTCAGCATCCCGGTAGAAATAAACCGATATCGTTCACCGGCAGATTAAAGTGGTTTGCAACGTATGAGTTTACCATCCTTCCGGAATACATATAAAAGCCACCGGCGAATCCTCTATCGAGACG
>JAAZMQ010000001.1 GCA_012798745.1 Bacteroidales bacterium | reverse complement strand
TGCAAATATAAGTTTTAGATGTTCCCTTAATATAATCCTGATTAAATACTATTCTGGATGCGTCAGGACTATGCCGTCTGATAGGAGGTATCAGAATGCTTGGAAATCAAAAATACCATGCTCCCGATATTAAACAATTGCTAGAGCACAGCGTAAAAAAATATGGAGAGCGGCCTGCGTTTTGGATGCAAAGGTACGGGGAAGCGAAGCATACTACAATCACCTATAGGGAAATGTATGAAGACCTATGCGCACTTGGAACCTTGCTGATTGCAAAAGACTTTAAGGGCAAAGGAATCGCAATAGCTGGAAAAAACTCCTATGAATGGGCGGTTTCATTTCTCGCCGCAATATGCGTCGGCGTTGCTGTTCCCCTTGACACGGAGTTTTGGATCGTCAGCTTAAAACATTTTCTAAATATCACAGATTGCAGATGCGCCATTTTTTCAGAGCAATTGCAGGATACATATTGGCAAATCAGAAATGACGGAATCACCGGAGTCGAAACACTGATCAATATGTACAGGGACAGGGAAAAGGGCGGATGGGATCTGTTTTCCTTAGGTGAAATGATTGAAGAAGGCAAAAAGATATTGGCTTCCGGGAATCGTGATTTTGTTGAGACACATATAAAGCAGAATGAAATCTGCGCGATGATATTTACATCAGACGGGAAAGGCGATCATAAAGCGGTCAGCCTGACACATCGAAACATAGCGTCTGAGTTAAGGCAATTGTCGGAGACGCTGGATATCGAATGCTACGATGTTTTCTTTTCAAGATTGCCTTTTCATAACGCCCACGAATGCATATGCGGCATTCTACTACCCCTCATAAGCGGCGCCGCAATCACATGCAGTGAGGGGTATGATTACAATGTTGATGTTTCCGCCTTGCAGGGGTACGGCCTTGCCGAAAGTGCATCGCTTGTGGCGCTTGATACCGGAAATGGGTCGCGCTTGCTTCCCGGGATGAAGGCAAAAATAGACAACCCTGACCCAGAAACAGGAATCGGGGAAATCTGCCTTGCCGGGGAAAATATCATGCTGGAATATGCGAAGGATCCCGAGGCAACGGCGAAAATCCTAAAAGATGGCTGGCTGTTTACGGGTGATATGGGCAGGATTGATGAAAACGGCTTGCTCTATGTACTAGGCAGTAAATTGAATTCCATTATTGCTGAAAATGGTCTAAACGTATATCCCGAAGAACTAGAAAACAAGCTAGACACGATACCGTATGTCCGTGAAAGCCTAGTCTGGGGTAGCGAACCTGATACAGGCAGGATCCCTATCATAACCGCCACTCTTGTTATAGATGTTGAAAAAACGACTAAAAAGCTCGGCGCCGGTTATTCGGAGCGGGACGTTTTTGAGCTGCTTTCGAGCGAAGTGGAAAAAATAAATGCAGAGCTGCCCAAATTCAAGCGGATCAAAAGAATTATCCCCCGAAAAAATGAATTTTTAAAGGATTCATCCCAAAGAATTATAAGGTGGGAATTTAGCAATGCACCAGCACCAGGAACTTATTACAAAAAAGCAGAAAAGCCCGGAGATTAACGTATTTCATCGTCTCTCTCCGGACTTTTTCTACCGACAGGTTTCACCTAATAACTATCGTAAAGTAAAGCCCGACTTTTTTAATCCATACAACGAAGTATGATCGCCACAGCCTCCGCCCTTGTTGTATTTGCAAGAGGGGCAAAATTATTACTTGTATCGCCCATCATGATTCCCGCCTGATATACCTTCTTTACAGAAGGGATGGCCCAGGCGCCGATTTTGCTCAAATCTTTAAAGGGCAATGCTAGGTCTGTTTCACTCAGCGCTTTGAAGTCAGCCATAACTTTGGCTACTTCCTGGCGGACAATATTATTATTCGGTCTAAATGTCCCATCAGGGTATCCACTGACATATCCATTGGATGCCACAGCCATGATGCTTGTAAAAGCCCAGTGGTTAGCCACATCTGAAAAGCTAATACTCTTCGTTCCGTTCTGAATCGCGTTCCCCTTCACTAGCATCGTTACAAATTCCGCTCTCGTCACAGGATTATTCGGCCTAAATGTCCCGTCGTGATATCCTGCTACGAACCCCTTTTCCACCGCAGAAAGGATATCCTGTTCTGCCCAGTGTCCTACGATATCAGTAAAGGGTGGCTCGGTAAGAGCCTCCTCTTCTTCCCCAATACGAATTGTCGGTGTGTGGTTAGAAGATGAGCCTGTTTTTCTTGAAACCTCATACACCATAGCGCCTTTAGACTCTTGTGAGATCTTTTGATTGTCTTCATAGCGGCCCAATGTCAATTCTTTGATCGTTACCGTCTCTTTGCCATCCTTCTCGTAGAGAAAGTGCAAGGTTCCGATCTTCAATGTCCCTTTATAGATATTATCTGAAGCAAAATACCCGTAATAATATACCCCGTTTTTTTCACCGGATACGTCGGAATACAATAATAAATCTTTATTAACTTCAAACCCGTCAAATGTCAATCCGTTGCTGCATGTAACTCCAAACTCTAAACCACCGTATGCCTGGTCTTCTGTGACGACAAGGTCAATCGAAATTTTCGTCACCCCTGGTGGAAAAGTAAAACTCTCGGTAGCCTCTGCCCCAAAAGTAGCCGGCGCAGAAAGTGTCATTGCTAGAAGCATTGCTATCACAAGCAATACAACCGTTCTTCTCTTTTTTCTATTGGTATTTAACATGCCCAAACTCCTTTTTAATCTATTACTCTGTGAAATTTGCAAATATTTCCATCATATCATACAAATTAACTTTTCCGTTCTTATTCACATCAGCGATTTTTTTCTCACTCCAATCAGGGTCATTCTCATCTGCAAGATAATAATACTGCACATATGTGAGATCCAGTATATCTACCTTGCCATCTTTATTAAGGTCGTAAGCAGAATACCACTGTCTAATAGTTGTCGTGGCCAGATCCGGGTCAATGATGTGTTGCAAATAAACAGGTTCATTAGCAACGTCATCCCATGTAGAGATCGTTGCCGCTGTAATTTGCATGGTCGCGGTTCCATCCACATCTAAAGGAGATTGACACACAATTTGCAAAATGTCCCTGTTTCCTGTTATCTCCTGGTTAGGTACGAGGGTGACGCTTCCTTTCCATTGATTTGTGCCCTGTATTTGTGTCCAAGCAATCTTGTCGTTCATTGCTCTTAAACCTGACGGTACGATGAATTCGCCGTCGTTTACAAGCTCGCCGCCATTGACCACAAACTCAAGGGTGATGCCTCTCATATCTACAACGTTTGAAACGCTGAAGGTAAAGGTAATCGGATCTCCGATCACTGTATCAGCGGCCGTGCGAATGCCGACGGTCGGATACGATTCTCCATATCCAGCGAACGTAAAGGTCCCTTGATTACTTACACCTAATGAATTTTCAGCATACCAGTGGACATACACATTGCCGGTACGTTTAGGAATGCTGAAGGTTCCTTCATAATCCAGCCAGTCGCTGCCGCCATCATAAGCCGGCTCAAGCTGATTGCTGGAAATTTTGTATTTAGTGATGGGCAATGTTACGCCTTCCGCCACGCCAGCCGTATCCTGCGCAACAAAGTCAATTGTAACATCAATGCCATTTCTGTCGGCTGTTGCCAAGGGCCTAGGAATATCCGTTATGCCCGCAGCACCCGCAAATATGGTGTTCGCCATAAGATTCCACATCGCTTGGTAGCGATCCCTTGTGAAAATCTCTTCGTTAACTGCGGTGATCTGAGTGCCACTTTGTTCCCTAATCCCTGAAACTGCCATGATCGCGCCTTTTAACTGGCTGGCGTTATTAGCGCCCTTGCGTCCCGATAAATAGATATCGTCGTCACTGGTGAATGCTGCTAAAACCTTGATATCGCTGCGCGGATTTTGGTATTTATTTGAGTTAAAGGCGAATAGTTTATCAAACAGCCCAAAGTTAGCCGCTACGGGGCTTGAAGCACACCAGTCCGCCTTGCCCAACATTTCGTTTTGGCCGCCCAATCCCGATTTAGCACTCACGGCACCGGCTCCCAGTGCGTTCGCAGAGCTCAGGTTGGAGGCATTGATGTTGTACAGGAACTGCGGCAGATTGGCGGAATTAGATGTCGCCGATGTTCCAACATAGACTGCGCCCGGACCTGATGCCGACGTTCCGCCAAAGTTATCAGTAAACTCCAGCGAATCATAGGCAAACCTAAGCGTATTACCCGATGGGCGGGATGTCACGATGACCGGCTTGACAAGCTTCGTCGCTACATCGCTG
>JAAZMQ010000238.1 GCA_012798745.1 Bacteroidales bacterium | reverse complement strand
CTATGCGTGGGAGCCGATGACAATATACTGTTGTCATCGACTATCGGGAGAAACAAAAACCTTATTCCCGGCGAAGTGATATCGGCTATCATAAACGGCACAAACGAATTGTGCGAAGAATTATCATCAATGGGTGTACATATTTATCCTACAGGTGGCGAAACGGCCGACGTGGGCGATCTTGTCCGCACAATTATTGTTGATAGTACCGTTACATGTCGGATGAAACGTTCCCATGTAATCGATAATGCAAATATCCGGGCCGGCGATCTCATTGTAGGATTATCGTCTTATGGACAAGCAACTTACGAGAAAGAATACAATAGCGGCATAGGCAGCAATGGTCTTACCTCGGCACGACACGATGTGTTTGCCAACTATTTGGCTCAAAAATATCCTGAAAGTTATGATCCTTGTATCCCGACCTCTTTGGTATACGCAGGAAAAATGAAATTAACGGATGAAATTGAAAATCTGGGCATTAATGCAGGCAAACTGCTGTTGTCTCCTACTCGCACCTACTCCCCTATTATATCATTGATTTTCAAAGAATTGAGAAATATGATACACGGAATGATCCATTGTACCGGTGGTGGACAAACAAAAATCTTGCATTTTTTGGATGAAGACCTCAGAGTCATTAAAAATAATCTTTTCCCTATTCCACCCCTCTTTTCTCTTATTCAACAACAATCAGGAACGGATTGGAAGGAGATGTATCAGGTTTTCAATATGGGACATCGAATGGAAATTTATTTGCCCGAGGCTTATGCTCAGCGTATTATTGAGATTTCCCAATCGTTTAACGTTGACGCACAAGTTGTGGGATATGTGGAAAAATCAGAAAAAAGAGAGCTAATAATAGAAAGCGAATTTGGAAAATTCATTTACAGCTAATGAGTCCGTTGATAGGGAGATCAAACAAAAATCGTTTTAAGTTGAATATATGGCAGAAAATTCATTGTTAGATAAATTAGAACATTTAGTTGCTCGTTTTGAGGAAGTTGCAACTCTAATTGCCGATCCCGATGTGATATCGGACATGGAACGTTTTGTGAAACTCAATAAAGAATACAGCGACTTGCAAAAAATTGTAGAGGCTCGAAACGAATATAAAAATACACTAGACGCAATTCAAGAAGCCAAAAATATTCTGGAAAATGAAACGGATGCCGATCTCAGACAACTGGCAAACGAAGAATTGTCGACACACCTGGATAAACTCCCCTCGTTGGAAGAGAAAATTAAAATTCTGTTGCTTCCGGGTGACCCCGACGATGAAAAAAATGTGGTTATGGAAATTCGTGCAGGCACCGGTGGCGATGAAGCTGCTATTTTTGCCGGCGATTTATATAAAATGTACACCCGATTTTGCGAAAACAAAGGGTGGAAAACCGAAGTGACAAGCTTTACGGAAGGAACAGCCGGAGGATTTAAGGAAATTATTTTTACGGTTACAGGTGAAAATGTATATGGCACTTTGAAATATGAATCGGGTGTACACCGCGTGCAACGCGTGCCGGCAACCGAAACGCAAGGACGCATACACACCTCTGCGGCAACAGTAGTCGTTTTACCTGAAGCCGAAGAATTTGATGTTGAATTAAATCCGGCCGACATTGAATTTCATACAGCGCGATCGAGTGGCGCAGGAGGCCAAAACGTAAATAAAGTGGAAACAAAAGTGCAACTCACACATAAACCCACAGGAATTGTGGTGGTGTCGCAACAAGCACGTTCCCAACTGCAAAATCGAGAAATTGCCATGCAAATGCTGCGAACGAAACTTTATGATATGGAACTCTCTAAACGTCATGAGGAAATTGCATCACGTCGCAAAACGATGGTTTCTACGGGCGATCGCTCTGCAAAAATTCGTACATATAATTATCCGCAAGGACGAGTTACCGATCACCGAATTAATTTTACACTCCATAATTTATCTGCATTTATGGATGGAGATATCCAACCCATGATCGATCAATTGATCATCAGCGAAAATGCAGAACGAATGAAAGAATCCGAGATATAAATATAAAATGAACAAACAACAACTTTTTCAACAGATTCAGAAAAAACAATCCTTCCTATGTGTAGGGCTAGATACTGATTTAAAAAAAATCCCTGAGTATCTGCTAGATAACGATGATCCTATATATGTATTCAACAAAGCCATTATTGATGCAACAGCGCCCTATTGCGTAGCCTACAAACCTAATGTTGCTTTTTATGAGGCTATGGGTCAAAAAGGTTGGTTAACCTTCGAAAAAACGGTGGCCTACATCAAACAGCGTTATCCCGATCAGTTTATTATTGCCGATGCCAAACGAAGCGATATCGGGAACACCGCCGAAATGTATGCACGATTTTATTTTGAGGCAATGAAAGTGGATGCTGTAACCGTTTCACCCTATATGGGAGAAGATAGTGTAAAACCTTTTCTTTTTTATCCGCAAAATCATGTTATTCTGTTGGCATTGACATCCAACAAAGGCGCACACGATTTTCAACTTACGGAAGATCGCAACGGCGAACGGCTGTTTGAAAAAGTGCTCCGCATTTCCCAAAAATGGGCTTCGGAAGAACAAATGATGTATGTTGTGGGCGCTACACAAGCTCATTTATTTGAAGAGGTACGCAAAATTGTTCCCCATCATTTTCTGCTTGTTCCGGGAATCGGAGCTCAGGGAGGATCGCTAGACGAAGTATGTAAATATGGTATGAACAACATGTGCGGATTGCTTGTTAATTCATCGCGTGCCATTCTGTACGCCGATTCCTCCGCGGATTTTGCTAATGCTGCACGTGAGGAAGCAAAAAAATTGCAGCAGCAAATGAGTACTATGCTAACCAAATATTTGGACAAATAGACCTTGCAAGATTTTTAAAACTTTACTATGTCTTCTAAACGGAGAGTCATCAACGACCCGGTATTCGGATTTATCAATATCCCCAACGAATTTATCAACGACATCATTCAACATCCCTATCTGCAACGCCTAAACCGCATCCGGCAGTTGGGAGTAACCTCTTTTGTATATCCCGGTGCACAGCACACGCGTTTTCATCATTCCATCGGGGCAATGTATTTGATGAACGAGGCATTGAAAAACCTCAAAGAAAAAGGTCACGATATATCGAAAGACGAATACAACGGGGCACTGGCTGCTATTCTTTTGCACGATATTGGACACGGTCCGTTTTCCCATATATTGGAATACACCCTTGTAAAAAATATCCATCATGAAAAGATTTCTCTTCTCCTGATGAAACAGTTAAATGAGGAGTGGCATGGTAAATTGCAGACTGCCATCGAGATATTCACTGACACATATCCCAAACATTTTCTCCACCAATTGGTTAGCGGACAACTGGATGTAGACCGGTTGGATTATCTGCGTCGCGACAGTTTTTTTACCGGCGTAAACGAAGGAAACATCGGTTCGGCACGTATTATAAAAATGATGGATGTGCGCAACGATCATTTGGTGATCGACTCAAAAGGTATTTATTCGATCGAAAATTTTCTTTTGTCGCGTCGATTGATGTACTGGCAGGTTTATCTACATAAAACCGCAGTAGCAGCCGAAAAAATGCTCATCAACACCCTTACTCGGGCAAAAGAGCTTGCCACACAAGGAGAAAAACTTTTTGCCTCCCCTTCCCTCTCCTATTTTTTGGAAAAAGACGCTACACTTGCCGATTTCGAAAACAATGGAGAAGCTTTGCAACACTTTGTCAATCTTGACGATAACGATATATGGTCGGCTTTAAAAGTGTGGACTTCACACCCCGATAAAGTACTTTCGTTGCTCAGCAACGGCATGGTCAACCGCAAATTGTTCAAAATAGAAATCACACGCAAAAAACAAGATGCTTCGAGAATAGAAGAGTTTATAAAAAAATACAAACGCAAATACAACTTATCGGAACACGAAGCGCGTTACCTTATTTCGCATGATGTAATTGCCACCAACATGTATAGCCAAGAGGAAGAAAGTATCGATATTTTATACAACGACGGCTCCATTAAAGATATTTCGCTGGCCTCGGATATGTTGAACCCCGAATTGCTATCAAAAAAAATAGGCAAATATTATTTTGCCTATTTACGAGATTGATAATGTTTATGTCGTTAACAATCCCTATGTATTGCTCGTTCAAGAGATTAGCAATCTCATACGAGATTGGATAAGCGTGTGATCTTAAATAAGATACAATGAACTGATAGACTCATTATTGCAAACGCGTTGAATTGCATTGGCAAACATATCGGCCACAGAAAGTATTTTCACTTTTTCCG
>JAAZMQ010000382.1 GCA_012798745.1 Bacteroidales bacterium | reverse complement strand
TAGCAAAGGTCGACGGCTATATAGTGCACTATGGCTACGTTAGTGATGACAAAGAGCTGATGGAATATAAGTTTGAACGGAATGTTGCTCTCATAAATAAGGTGTTGGAGAAGGAGCCCGACAACATCTACCATCTTTTCCAGTTATCGCAGAGTCATGCCATGTATGGCAGGCCCAAAGAAGCGCTTGAACCGATTGAAAAGGCGTATGAATTGGCGAAGAGTAAAGGACTCTCCAATCACATGAACGTTGTGACCCAGCTTGCCAATGTGCGGTTCAAGAATAGGATGTTTAGACAATGCGAAGCGATTTGCCAGGAAGGCCTGGCACTAAAGGATGGGTATGTCGATCTCTATTATTTTCAGGCGATGTCCCAAGTTGAGCTTCGGAAGTACGACGAGGCAGTTGCCAACTTTGAACGGTTTTTGTCCCTTATCGACGACTACGAACATGGACGCGTAGTCATAGACCTTACCCTGGCTCACCATACGTTGCGTTCAGCAGACCATGCGCATCTGATGCTTTGCACAATACACAAGAAACGCGGCGCATTTGATTTAGCGGCCAAGCATGGTGAAAAGATAGGAAATCGATTGCTGGCCAAGGAGGCGGTTAAGCATCTCGTAGACATCTACTTTGCTGAAGAGCAGTATGTCAAGCTTAAAGAGTTATATGAAACGTGGTCTCGTGACGAAAATGTGATAGAGGTTCTCGTTGACTCGATGGAGAACAAGAGGCTAAAACTGAAGCCAGAAGTGAAACAAGAGCTCTCGGTTCTGTTTGGCGACGAAGAATCCCCGTATGGGTTGCTGAACCTGGTTCGACGCCATATCTATAGTCCCAGCAAACCGATCGCGGATGGTATCTGGCAGCGGCTAGATGATTTGGATCTGAGCGAGCAACCAGATTATTACGGGGACGTGATCTTCGCCAAAATTCGATGTGGACTGCCAGTGATGGGAACACTGGCTGGTCTTCGCAGTGACAAAATCTCAAGGTTTTTTGGGTACTTACTTCATGTCCATGACGTTTTCTTAGACAACCTCAGAGCCTCCCTGGAGCAGGAGGCTGATTGGCTGCACGAACATTCTGACATAGACGAGCTTCATAGGATAAGAACTGCCATACTGTACGCTGTGGTTGTGCAAGAGAAAGATATCGACGATCTTGACTACAAAGGTTGGTTCGAGATGTATTTGGATGCTGGTGTAAGACATCTAGAAACATGCTATAGGTCCGAAATTCTGGATAGAGGTGTGTCGTGGGCCAAGACCGCAGCAGACGGCTTCCTCTTTGTGATGCGCAAGATTGGGAACATTGATCGATGCACGGTGGAATACGTTCGCGGTTTGCGGGAAGCTTTGGCACAGGACCAAAGCATGAAGCGCGGAATAGACGTGCTTCTGAAAGATGTTCAAGATGAGCTTTCGAAGCCGGAGCAAGACGAGTTAGAGATCTTGAAGGAGTCTGTTAGAACGGCTATACAAGAGTGTATAGACACAGGTGAACTCGACACGGCTGTGATGTTGATCAATGAATATGAGGATATAGTTGGGATAGATGGTCCATTGTGTGCTGCCAAAGGGATAGTGCACATCATAAATGGCGAAGTTGGGAAGGCAGAAGACATCTTCTTAACGGGGATAGGCATTGAGCCCGAGAATCCCGATTTGTTGTACAATCTTGGATATCTGAAGGAAATATCGGGTTTTAAAAGGGAGGCGTTTGGCTATTACTCTCGGGCCTTCGAGGTCGTTACGGACGAGGAGTTTAGGGAAGAGCTAGTACAGGCATTGGGCAGAGTCTCTCCAAAGAGTCCTGTGCACCAGAACGGAGATGGCGGTCGTCTCATGGAAGAACAAGCGTCAACTCTGAAAGAGTTGCTGAGGGGGAAGGGGTATTAGTGCACTACAAAGACAAGAGAAGAACGATGGATTTGCTGTCTGTGGTCGAACAGGCTCTCGAGTCGTTGGAGTCTTCTTTCCGCAAAGAAATCCTGAGCGAGGTCTTGAACTCTCTGGAGTTAGTCAAGAATGCATTGGAACAGGAAGAGCGTCCCCCTACGGCGACCATTGCAGCGCTTCAAGAGCTCATCGTGCTCTTGCGGACACCTTCCCCTATCGATGGGTTCCGTCAGGGCACTGTTCGGCGCTTATATGCGGAACTTTTGGCCGATTTCGAACAAGAGGTTGAGGGCAAGATCCGGATCGTGTTCTTTCCGTATAAGGCGTCTATGTGGGATAGCCTTGAGTCCGTCTATCTTGCAGCACTGAAGGATGACGAAGTTGATGCGAAGGTGGTTCCGATTCCTTACTTTAAGCTGTCTGACAAGGGAGACGAACCATGCTACGAGGGCGATCTCTTTCCCGAAGGTATCCCGATAACTCACTATAGCGCCTATGATTTGACGGTAGAGCGTCCCGACATTGTCTTTGTTCATAACATCTACGACCAGTACAATACTCTGACGCGAGTGTTTGAGGAGTATCATACTTACAACTTGCGGAAGCATACAGACATGCTTGTCTACGTTCCATATAACTTAGCGTCTTTCGTTCCTCCAAAACCGGGAAGTGGAACCGAAATGATAGCCTATGGCTTGCCTTCCGTGGCAAACGTCGATAAAATAATCCTTTCAGGGGATCATTTGGCTGACGCTGCCATGAAGTTTGGCATTCCTCATCATAAGCTTCTTCCGTTGGGATCTCCAAAGGTTGACAAATTGGTCTTCTTACAGCGAAATGGTGTTAGCTACCCAGATGGCTGGGCGCAACTGATAGAAGGATGTGCCGTGTTTCTCTTGGACACGCATCTGTCCTTCTTTTAAAGGGGTGCTTTCCTAAGCCAGCTGGAGCTGTTGATCAAGCTGTTGAACATTCCTAACTACATTCACAACAGTGTTTTGATTTGGAGACCACATCCCCTGCTTTCAGCTTTTATCAGGCAACGATACCCCTGGTTTCTTGGTTACTATGAGGACTTGGTGCGTAGAATGGGTACCACTGAGTATGCCAGTGTCATTTATGACGATACCCCTGACTATTTTCCTGCACTGATAGCCGCCGATGTATACATAGGCTACGGAACCTCTCTCGGGCGTGCAGCTCTTGTGAGTGGCAAACCAATTATGCTACTTGGATCTAGATTGTCCCATGATTCACTGGTTCCGGCAGAGGCGTTCTATTATGTAGGCGAGGAACGCTGGGTAGAAAGGTTGGCAAGCCTGGCTGAGGGAGATGACCCCAAAACAGCGATACGTAAAGGTTGTTTGCGAGGGATATACAACAATATCGACGGGACAAGCGGGCAGAAGATACTCGC
>JAAZMQ010000237.1 GCA_012798745.1 Bacteroidales bacterium | reverse complement strand
CCGATTTTATATGTGGTTGGAAAAAACCGTACCTACAGGTAAGGTAACGGAAATGACCATTGCAGAAAAGTTACGGGAATTCCGTTCGAAGCAGGATCAGTATATGGGTGAAAGTTTCGGCACCATTGCCGGTTATGCTGCACACGGAGCCATCGTTCACTACAGTGCCACTCCCGAAAGCAATTCAACCATCGAGCCCAAAGGATTGCTGCTTATCGATTCGGGAGCCCAATTTATGCATGGCACAACGGACATAACACGCACAGTTGCCCTGGGTGAAATCACTCCCCAAATGAAAAAAGACTACACCAAGGTATTAAAGGGACATATTGCGTTGGCAACAGCTATTTACCCCGAAGGAACACGAGGGTCGCAGCTCGATATTTTGGCTCGCAAACCATTGTGGGATGATTGCGAAACCTACTGGCACGGTACCGGCCACGGCATCGGCCATTTCCTTAATGTGCACGAAGGCCCGCAAAACATTCGCACGGAAGAAAATCCCACCCCGCTCAAAAAAGGAATGGTCACTTCCAACGAACCGGGTATCTATCGTACCGACCAATACGGCATCCGTATAGAAAACCTGGTAGTTACCGACAAATACAAAAAAACCGAAGATTTCGGTACATTCTATCATTTTGAAACCATTACCCTTTGCCCAATCGACACCAAACCTGTTGAAACGGATATGCTTACAGAGAAAGAAAAATCATGGCTCAACAACTATCACCGGATGGTATACGATAAATTGCAACACCATCTGAATGATGAAGAAAAAGCATGGTTGAAAGAAAAAACAAAAGCAATATAAAAAGAATCATTCAAAATGGCGCTTATCAAATCAGTAAGAGGATTTACCCCGCAAATAGGAGAAAATACATTTCTGGCCGATAATGCCACCGTGATTGGCGACGTAATTATCGGAAACCATTGCAGTATATGGTTTAATGCCGTCTTACGTGGCGATGTCAATTCCATCCGCATTGGAAACAGGGTAAATATCCAGGATGGCTCAGTGATTCATACCTTATACGAAAAATCGGTTACCGAGATAGGCGACGATGTTTCAATCGGTCACAATGTGGTGATACATGGTGCCAAAATAGAAGACGGGGCACTTATTGGAATGGGGGCTATCGTATTGGATCATGCCATAATTGGCGAAGGGTCCATTATTGCCGCCGGCGCAGTGGTTCTAAGCAATACAATAGTTGAACCCGGCAGCATATATGCGGGCGTTCCTGCCAAATTCGTCAAGAAAGTCGACGCCGAACAGTCGAAAGAAATGAATCAAAAAATTGCCCGAAACTATCTCATGTATTCCAACTGGTATAGAGAAGAAAATAAATAAATTGTTTTACTTACTCGACTCATCTTTCATGAGCAGTGCCTCGCCTTTCGGCTTTGACCATTTTAAAAAGTTGATCATTAGGACGAATTTTTGTCGGAGTGCGAATTGAAAAATGATCGCCTTTCCCCGCTTCGGTAACTGTTTGCAAGTTTACGCGAATATCGTGGGCTGTAAAAAAAACAGCGCCGGTGGTAGGACCGGTAACTAGCAGTTCATCGCCCTCTTTAACCGATTGTGTTTCCACAAGAAACTCCGCCACACTCAGGTTGTTGAAAAATTTAATGGCTTTACCCACGTACACTTTTCGCTTGGTAGCTCCCGATCCATAACGATGCGTCCACTCACCCAAGCGTTGGCCGAGATAATATCCATCCCAAAAACCACGATTGAAAACCGTAGCCAATTGTTCGTTCCATCTGTCGATTTTTTCCTGTGTAAACGTATCGTCACAATATGCCTGCACAGCTTCTTTATAACAGGAAGTTACAATACGTACATATTCGGGTCCACGGGCACGACCTTCGATCTTAAACACCCGAACACCGGCATCCATCATTTTATTCAAAAAATGAATGGTCTTCAAATCCTTGGGCGACATGATGTATTCGTTATCGATATCCAACTCGATTTCGCTGTCTTTGTCTTTCACGGTATAAGCACGACGACAAATCTGATTGCATTCGCCGCGATTGGCCGATAGATTCTTCTCGTGCAAACTCAAATAACACTTTCCCGATACAGCCATACATAAAGCCCCGTGTGCAAACATTTCGATGCGGACTAATTCGCCGGATGGACCTTTTATCTGCCGGTCGACAATGTCTTTATGAATACCTGCCACCTGATCCAAATTTAATTCGCGAGCCAGTACAACCACATCGGCAAACTGAGCATAAAACTCCAATGCTTCGGTGTTGGTAATATTGAGTTGCGTTGAAAGATGCACCTCCATTCCGATACTGCGAGCATACATCAAAACCGCTACATCGGCAGCAATAATGGCCGAAAGACCGGCTTCCTTTGCAGCATCCACTATTTTGCGCATCAAAGATATATCGTTGTTGTAAATAATGGTATTTACCGTCAAATAACTCTTGATATTGTGCTCTTTGCAAATCTGCGCAATATGGCGAAGATCATCTATCGTGAAATTATTTGATGACCGGGCACGCATATTCAGCCCTTCAACCCCAAAATAGATAGAATCGGCTCCACCCTGAATTGCAGCCATTAACGACTCATAAGATCCTGCGGGTGCCATAATTTCATAATCGCAACGATTTCTCATACTGCTATTTCCCTTCGCAAAAGTACTGATTTTTCTGTTTTTATGAAAATATGCACTAAATCATCTCTTAAAAAAAATACACGCCTATTTTTTTAAATCGATTTTTTATACTTCGCCCGAAATTTTATTTTATCTTTGTAAAAACACATTTTTTTAATTGATAATATTGTCAACATGAAAAAGTATTTACTTATTTCTTTATTCGCAGGATTGGTGATAGGGGCTCTGAATGCCCAAGATCAAAAAAACCGCTACGCGGAAATTACCAACCCCAATTTGATTGCATTGAACAAAGAACCTGCACGAGCCAGTTTCTTTTCGTTCAACAATGTAAATGAATCCATTAACGCTCCAAATTCTTCAAAAGGAAGTGAATCCCTTCTTTTAAACGGTAAATGGAAATTTCATTACACGGATAACTTTAACGACCGTCCGATGGAGGGGTTTTACGAAGAAAATTTTAATGACAACGGTTGGAATGATATAAATGTTCCCGGAAATTGGGAAACTCAAGGATTCGGCGTACCTATTTATGTAAATACAGGCTACGAATTTGTTTCACCCGGTTATCCACCCTATTGGGATCGGCCCAATCCACCGCTGGTTCCCAAAGAATTTAATCCTACGGGAACATATCGAAAAGAATTCGAAATCCCACAATCATGGATTGGAAAAGATATCATCCTTAGTTCTGATGGTACAAAAGGGGCTGCCTACTTTTATCTCAACGGCAAATTTCTGGGTATGACTAAAGACAGCAAAACTCCCGCCCGATTTAATATTTCCCGTTTGGCAAAAGCCGGAAAAAATGTACTAGCCATACAAATACATCGGTTTTCTGATGCCACTTATCTAGAATGTCAAGATTTTTGGCGCTTATCGGGATTAGAACGAGATGTTTATATCTATGCTCGCCCAAAAACACATATTGCTGATTTTTTTGCACACACTCCTTTGGATGAAAACTATAAAAACGGAAAATTTGCATTGGAAGTAACGATTGCAAACACCGATAATACTACCGAAAATTTCAGCGTTTCGTATGAATTGAAAGATAAAGACGGAAAAGTTGTAAGCAACGGATCGCAATCAGGAAATACAAAAGAAAATACCTCAATAACTTTTGCAAACGATATTCCAAACGTTAAACAATGGTCGGCAGAAGAACCCAATTTATATACGCTCGCTATTGAACTTAAAGACGGCAATAACAAGACCCTTGAGGCAACCACAGTAAAAGTAGGCTTCAGAACAGTCGAAATTAAAGACAAACAATTTCTAGTCAACGGAAAACCCGTTCTGATTAAAGGTGTAAATACGCATGAACACGATGAATATACCGGACACTATGTCAGCGAAGAACTCATAAGAAAAGATTTTGAACTTTTCCGTAAGTATAATGTAAACACGGTACGTACTTCTCATTATCCTCAACCCGAATTATTTTATAAATTGGCCGACGAATACGGTATTTATGTAATTGATGAAGCCAACATCGAAAGTCACGGCATGGGTTACGATCTTCGTAAGGGAGGAACACTGGGTAATAATCTTTTATTTCTCGAAAGCCATTTGAATCGCACACGAAACATGGTGGAGCGCGATAAGAATCATCCTTGTGTAATTACATGGTCATTGGGAAACGAAGCAGGAAACGGGTACAACTTCTACGAAACTTACCTCTGGATAAAAAAACGCGATAATTCGCGACCTGTACAATACGAACGAGCAGGATTGGAATGGAATACGGATATTTATTGCCCTATGTACAGCTCTCCGGCCGATATTGAAAGATATGCACGCAACCCTCGATCCGATCGTCCCCTTATTCTTTGCGAATATGCCCATGCAATGGGTAACAGTTTGGGCAATTTTATCGATTATTG
>JAAZMQ010000236.1 GCA_012798745.1 Bacteroidales bacterium | reverse complement strand
TTCTTTCATGGGGTCCGTTAACGGTATATGATCCCATGCCACATTTTCGATAATGGTGTAAGAAGGGATTCCTTCCTTTAGTTCCACCAGAACTTTCCCGGTAGGGTAATCTACACGTTCTGCGATGGCATTTATGCCTGCCTGACCGACTTCTTTCACAATTTCGTCGCCTAACGGATCATTCCCTACAGCTGTAATGGCATAGCTTTCAGCGCCAACTTGGGAAGCATGATATACAAAATTGATGGGAGCTCCCCCTGCTTTTTTGCCGGATGGCAACATATCCCAAAGCAATTCGCCGATGCCGATGATAACAGGTTTTTTGTTCATAATTAAAATTTTTTTATTTCATTATTTCCAGATCGAATTCAATTCTCTGACAGTTACTTTGCTTACTTCTATTTGTCCGTTTTCGGCAAACAATCCGATTTCGTCGAAAATCACGGAAGGGAAAACCAAATCGGTAACCACCACTTTGCCATCCGCAGCAAAGAGTTCTACCGAAGAGACATCGATGATCATACGCCAGGTTACCGCAGGTTCGCGAATGATGTAAGGGGCATAGTGCAGAGAAGGGAATGAAGAAGAAAAATTTTCGCCTGTCGCATGGGTTCTGTCTGCATAAAAACACCTGTCGATGTTATCATAACCAACCGTGTAATATTCCCCTTTGGAATTTTTTAAGGTAATACCATATTTATTAGGGAAACCCATTTTTGTCTTATTTGTCAAATCAAAAGTTAACGTTATTTCTATTGGAGCTTTTGGAAAAGGAATTTTATTCGAAATCGATTGGATTCCCGAAAATTTCAATTTTTTTAAATCGACTTTGTTTCTGTATAATTTTTCGGTTTCACGCACAGGATTGGAAGTTAGAAAGTACCTGTCCATCACTTTTACAAGACCCAACTCGCGCGGAAAAGTCGCCACACCTCTCCATCCTTCTGTGGGAACTTCATTGGCATACTGCCAATTATTCATCCATCCGATCAAAATCCTCCTTTCGTCGGGAGCATTGTTCCATGTCACACCGGCATAATTGTCTTTTCCGTAATCCATCCATAGTGTTACCTCCTGATCCGTTCTGAAGCATCGGCCGTCGAAATTCCCCACAAAATATTGCGTGCCCGACCCTCCCGCAGGAGCACCCGGATTAACATTCACAATCAATACCCATTTTGTTTCATCCGAATTTTTTACTTCCAGTGGAAAAAGGTCGGGACATTCCCATACACCTTCGTGAGAACCTTTCCCTTCACCAAATTCGCCGGTATATGTCCAGTCGATGCAGTTTGGGGAAGTGTAAAATTGAATGACTTGGCCGGCAGCGATGCTCATAACCCATTTTTGGGTTTCTTCATGCCAGATCACTTTTGGATCGCGAAAATCGGGGATTCCCGGATTTTTTATTACCGGATTATGTGCATATTTTGTCCATGACCTTCCATTATCCGTGCTGTAAGCAATGGCTTGAGACTGCGTCTCGTTTCTGCGTCCTTCTTCGGCAGCAATAGGATTGTGATATGTGAAAAAAGCGACGAGCGGAGGATTGTCGTCGGTCCCCAAACCCGAGGTGTTTTCCAAATCCGCAACGGCACTTCCCGAAAAGATATACCCCAAACTGTCGGGATAAAGGGCTATGGGGAGGTGTTCCCAATGTACGAGATCTCTGCTTACAGCATGTCCCCAATGCATAGGACCCCAAAAAGGTTTCTCGGGATAATGTTGATAAAAAAGGTGATATTCCCCATTGTGATAAACCAATCCGTTTGGATCGTTCATCCAATTTTTTGCAGGTGAAAAATGTATCTGGGGACGGTATTTTTCTTGAAAAGGCTCATTTTCTTTTTCTTTGGGCTGATTGTTTTTGCATGCCGTGAACAAAAAGGCAACGAAAACAAGAAAAAAATAGTTTGCATTCATGTGTCTAATATTCATTTGTCATTATTTTTCTAAATGATATATCCTTGAATTCTAGTAAATTATGTTTTTTAAAACATTGAATATTTATTTAATTTAAACTTATTATTATATGAGAACAGTCGCAGGCCTTGACGTTCACAAAGGTAGCATTTTCATGTATATTTTGGACGAACAGGGGAAATAATCGAGAAAAAGTTCGGAGTTTCTACGTGTGAAATCAAAGGATTAAGCGCAGAACTCAAGTCTCACTACGCCAGTGAAATCTGTATGGAGAGTATAAGTATCTATTGGAAACCGAATAAACGAGGCATTCATGTTGTTACAAAGTATCCCGGGCATCAAAGAGCAAACTGATCATGAAAGAGAATCCGTTTTTAACACAAGCAAAATACCTTAGAGTTCGAAAAGAAAATTAATGTGTCTTAATTATTGATTTTATTGTTTTTGCAATGAAAAAAATGAGGATAAGGACAAAAATGATGAAAGCGCCAGACGGTACATTCAAGTAATAGGAAAGAAACAATCCAACGATACATCCCACAAAACTGATGAAAGAAGAAAGGTAAATGATACGGGAATATTTTACAGTGAAGAGGTTAGCGGTCATTTGAGGAACGGTAATCAGCGACATGAGCATGACAATTCCCACCAGGCGGATGCTCAATACAATGGTGACAGCAATAAAAAACATCATCGTATATTCGATGAAGCGGGTAGATATTCTTCGTGTTTGTGCAAACTCGGAGTCGAAGGAAACAGAAACAATGGCATGGTAATGTGT
>JAAZMQ010000235.1 GCA_012798745.1 Bacteroidales bacterium | reverse complement strand
TGAGGAAATAAAAAAAGAAGTAAAAAACGGACTTGCGGAAGATATCGGAAAAGATGCAGAAGAAGAGATTCAAAAACTTCACGACAAATACATCAAAAAAATTGATGAAATGTTTGCTGCAAAAGAAAAAGAAATTCTTACTATTTGAATTAAAAAGTAAAAAAATCGAGAAGATATCACCTGTGGTGCCAAAACACTGCACCACAAGGTGCGTGAAATGAGAGGGCTGGTAATTAAAAATACAGGCAACACCTATTGGGTGCGTATGGAAAACGGAGAAGAAATTGTGTGTCAAGCGAAAGGCAATTTTCGCTTAAGGGGAATCCGTAGTACCAGCCCGATTGTGGTGGGCGATTATGTAATTATCGATAAAAATCCCGATGGAACGGCTTTCATTACCGAAATAGAAGATCGAAAAAATTACATTGTCCGCCGTGCATCCAATCTTTCCAAGCAAGCACATATTCTGGCTGCAAATATAGATGAAGCACTTTTGTGTGTCACCGTTCGCTTTCCCGAAACCACTACAATTTTTATCGATCGGTTTCTGGCAACAGCCGAGGCATACCGTATTCCTGTATGCCTCGTCTTCAATAAAATAGATTTATACGATGAGGACGACAAAGAATACCTCGACGGACTGATCTATTTGTATGAAACCATTGGCTATCCGCATTTAGAAACATCTGCAGAAACAGGAGAAGGCATTGAAGCACTTCGAGAAAGAATTAAAAACAAAGTAACGTTACTTGCCGGTCATTCGGGTGTCGGAAAATCGAGTTTGATCAACGCACTGCAAAAAGATGCTGCACGCAAAGTCGGAAAAATTTCGGACTATCATCTCAAAGGAACGCACACAACCGCATTTTCCGAAATGATTAAGATCGACACAGGTGGCTATATAATTGATACACCGGGCATAAAAGGATTCGGAATTATCGACATGACCCCACAGGAAATATCACACTATTTCCCCGAAATTTTTCGATTTTCAAAAAATTGCCGCTACTACAATTGTATGCATATCAACGAACCCGATTGTGCTGTATTGAAAGCCGTCGAAAATCATTATATCAGCGAAAGTCGTTATCGGTCTTACCTGAACATTTTGGGTGACATAGACGAAAGCAAATACCGCTAATGAATTATGTACATTGGTTTGAGTAACGATACCCTTATTCTTATTGTTCAGATCATTTACATCCTTACTGTCTTGAGTATAGTAATAGTAGTGATCTCCGAAAATCGTAATCCTATAAAAACCGTAGCATGGATAATGGCGGTAATTTTTTTACCGGTTATAGGAATTATTTGGTATTTGATTTTCGGACAAGATATCACCAAAAAACACGTCATATCCAAACGCATTTATAGCAGGTTGAAAAAAAGACCGCTAAACGAAATAGGTGCTCAGGAAGAATTTGTCTTCCCGGAAGAATACATCAGTTTGATTACTCTTTTAAAAAACCTGGATCACAGCCCTCTTTTAGGTGGAAACGACGTAAAACTTTTTACAGACGGACAGGATAAATTTGATAGTTTATTTGCCGATATTGCACATGCCAAAAAACACATTCATGTGGAATATTACGCTTTAATGGACGACGAAATCGGCAAAAAATTTCAAGAAGCACTCATAAAAAAAGCACGTGAAGGACTGGAAATACGAATTATTTACGACAGCTTCGGTTCAAGAAAAGCAAAAAAAGAGTATTACGAAGAATACCGGAAAGCCGGTATAGAAACCGAGCCTTTTCTTAAATTGGCATTTCCTGTACTCACGTCGAGAATCAATTACCGAAATCACCGCAAAATCGTGGTTATCGATGGCCGGATAGGTTATGTGGGCGGAATGAATGTAGCCGATCGCTATATACATGGTTTCGAATGGGGAAATTGGCGCGACACACACGCTCGCATCGAAGGAAAAGGGGTACAAGGATTGCAATCGGCATTCCTTATCGACTGGTATTTCGTGTCGCAAACCCTCATCACATCACGAAAATATTTTCCCGCGCTGGGAATTTACGGCAATAACCCCATGCAAATAGTGGATAGCGGCCCTTTAAAAGAAGAAAACGGGATTCCCTTCGGCATTTTACAGGCTATCTATAATGCGAAAAAATCAATATTCATTCAAACGCCCTATTTCCTACCCCCTGATGCCATGATAAAAGCATTGCATGCGGCTGCCATAAGAGGAGTAGATGTAAGAATCATGCTTTCCGAACGATCAGACATGCCTCTGGTACAACTCGCTTCGTGTTCATACATACAAGAGATGCTCGAAAACGAAGTTAAAATGTATTTTTATAAGAAAGGATTTTTACACTCGAAACTCATGGTCTTCGACGATTCGCTCACGTTGGTTGGATCAACCAACTTCGACAGTCGCAGTCTTGAACAAAATTTTGAAATAGAAGCGTTTATCTACGATGAAGAAACAGGCAACCAAGCACGAAGCATTTTTATTGCAGATCAACACGATTGTGAACAAATCTTCCTGAAAAATTGGATAAAACGTCCACGGCGCGAACGTTTTTTGGAATCCTGTGTGAGATTATTTGTTCCATTGTTATAGATAATTCATTATTTTTGTGCCAAAATAAAAAAGATGGAACGTATATTTCTCATTGGTTACATGGGGGCAGGCAAAACAACAATCGGAAAAGAGCTGAGCAACATTTTACAGCTTGGCTTCATCGATTTGGACAAATATATACAAGACACACATCGAAAAAGTATCCATCAACTGTTTGAGGAAAAAGGAGAAGAAGGATTCAGAAACATCGAAAGAAAAGCTTTACATGAAGTTTCGACTTTTGAAAATATGGTAATTTCATGCGGAGGCGGAACACCTTGTTTCTTCGATAACATGGAGGTGATGAACAAAGCAGGAACGACGATATACATTCAAGTTGAACCCGAAGAATTGGCCAACCGGCTCTTAGCATCAAAAACCATCAGGCCGCTTATCGCAGGAAAATCAAAAGAAGAATTAATTCCTTTTATCGATAAACAACTTCATGAAAGAGAACGTTATTATAATAAAGCAGATCTTGTGATTAAAAGCGACAAGCTGATAACCAAAAAACATCTGCATATTACAGTAAACCGAATAGCCGAACAATTGAAAACTCGGAACAAATGATTTACGAACCACTAAAAAATACTTCTTTTTGCGTGCAGGAATTGCTGCAAAAAGTCGATAAGAAAAAAGCTTCGCTAATAATTGGCCTTCCAAAAGAAAATCAGTCGGTAGAAAAACGATTGGCGCTTACTCCGGAAACAACGGCTTTATTGGTTGAAGAAGGACATCGCGTGCTTATAGAAAAAGGAGCCGGACAAGGGATTAATTATCCCGATAATTCGTATGCCGACGCCGGTGCCGAAATTGTTGATACCCATAGAGAAATCATGCAGGCCGATCTGATCATCAAAATATCACCCCCCCTCTCGGAAGAAGTGGAAATGATGAAACCCCGAACCACCGTGTTCTCATTCTTACAATTGTATCAACTGACTAAGTCCACCCTGGAGTTAATGTCGGAAAAAAGAATCAATGCGCTGGCATACGAACTTATTTACGACAACACAGAAATGTCGCCTTTTGTGACATCCATGTCCGAAATCGAAGGCGCCTACTCAATCACTTTAGCGGCAGAGTTGCTCAGCAATGCACATGGAGGAAAAGGAATTCTTCTGGGAAGCATTCCCGGCATTTCGCCCACCGAAGTGGTCATTATCGGAGCCGGCGTAGCCGGAATAGTAGCCGCAAGAGCAGCAATGGCGCTAGGTGCGTTGGTAAAGGTGTTTGACGACGATATCGACAAACTTCGAAATATTCGACAAACTCTTGGGCAAACACTTTTTACATCCACCTTGCAGCCTAATGTTTTGAGAAACACCTTTCGCTCGGCTGATGTCGTAATCGGGGCCATGCAATACGTTAACAAAATCCACATCTACCGTATCTCTACCGATTTGGTCCGTGAAATGAAAAAGGGGGCAATCATCATCGATTTGCGCATTGCTCAAGGGGGATGCTTTGAAACCACGATGGAAGCGTGTTTGCCCGATCATCCTCACGTTTTCGAAAAATACGGCGTACTCCACTTTTGCGAACCCAACATCAGCTCACGTGTAGCACGAACGGCTTCTATCGCATTGAGCAATATTTTTTCTTCGCTCTTTACTTTTCT
>JAAZMQ010000234.1 GCA_012798745.1 Bacteroidales bacterium | reverse complement strand
TATTGCACAACTTACCTCGCCGGTGAAATGGACGCAATGTGTGCTGCATATGATTGAAGATGGAGCTGCCGAATTTATCGAACTGGGACCGGGTAACGTGTTGCAAGGCCTTATATTGAAAATTAATCCGAATATAAAGGTTTCAGGGAAACAGTAATATTTTTCGACGATTAAGATTTCTTAAAAAAATATTGCTTGTTAAAACGGAAAAAGAAAAATAAATTTGTCGCCACACTAATATCATAAGTAAAAAATGAAAAAGCTTATTTTTGTATTTCTTTTAATCGTAGGGGGGGTAACTGTATGTGCACAACCTTCTTTTAAAGCACCTAATTACAAATCGATTAGGAAAAACATAGAAAATTCCTCTTCTGATTTTTATTATCCCAAACTTATGGAAAGATACCAAAGCGGCGATTCTACGCTGACACGTGAAGAAAGGAGACATCTCTATTACGGTTATGTTTTTCATCCCGATTATATGCCGTTGGATACTTCATCTTATAATAAAAGTTTAATGGAAACTTTATCCAAAGAAGAATCATTTACAACTGTTGATTATAATCAACTAATCGATGATGCCAATGCGTTGTTAAGAGAAGATCCGTTTAACTTGAGAGCCCTCAATACCAAATTGGTAGTACATGGCCAGCAGGATAATTTGCCTGAATACAAGAAAGCGTTACAACAACGAAAAGTCGTATTGGATGCTATTGTCAGCTCTGGTGATGGTCTTACGAAGAAAACAGCATATTATGTGATTAAAGTGGCACATGAATATGATTTTATGAGTTGTATAGGATATGAAAACATTGGAGGGAGTAAGATTATGGGTCATTATCATTATGTTCAGCTTGGCGAAAATAAATACGGTATTGAAGGACTGTATTTCGATATAACACCTGTTCTTAAATATATGAGTAAACATAATCGATGATGTTTTTTGAGTCTATTTAGAGTTTGATAAAGGTTGAAGCAGATGTTTTGTTATAAAACATTGTATTTGTGATTTTTTAAAGTAGCATTTACAGAAAATAATACGATAAAAATAGTCTGTTTTTTCAATTCATGTAATGCTAAATTATTTTAAAAAATTATGGAGGATTTTTTTATGTCAGTACAAAAGAGATTTGCCGGCTTCAAAATCTTTATTTTGCTAGGTATGTTGGCATTGAGTGCGATGCGGGTATCTGCTGCATCCGGTCAGATCATTTTGTATACCCCTTACACGAAAATTTCAGTATCACCTGGAGAAGCCATTGAGTATTCGATTGATGTAATCAACAAAAGCGATCACGTATTTAACGGTGATATCAGGGTAGTTGGGCTCCCCCGTGCATGGACTTACACTTTAAAGGGAGGAGGTTATGCGGTCAGCAGTGTTGCTGTATTGCCTGACGATAAAAAGACTTTATCGCTAAGGGTTGAAGTGCCTTTCCAAGTTAACAAAGGGGCTTATACTTTCCGGGTAATTGCAGGCGATTCGGCGTCGTTGGCGCTCACAGTCCATGTGACTGAAATGGGATCGAGCGAAACGGAATTTACAACCGATCAGCCAAACATGCAGGGAAATGCCAGTGCAACTTTTACTTATAGAGCAACGTTAAAAAACAGAACAGCAGAGAAACAATTATATGCTTTGATAGCTAACGCTCCCCGCGGATGGACGGTTACTTTTAAAGCCGATTATAATCCGGTAACGTCAGTAGAACTGGAGCCCAATACTACTAAAGAAATCACAATAGAAGTTAAACCTCCGAAAGAAGTTAAAGCGGGTACTTATAAAATTCCCATACGAGCTGTCACAGGTTCCACCTCGGCTTCAATGGAACTGGAAGCGGTTGTCACGGGCAATTATGAAATGTCGCTCACTACACCTACTGGTTTGCTTAGTACAAAAATCACAGCCGGAGGGAAACAAAAAATTAGGTTGGTGGTTCGCAATACGGGTTCAGCTGATTTGACCGACATTGAAATGAAATCGACCGCTCCTTCTAAATGGCAAGTAATATTTGAACCGGAGAAGATCGATAAGTTGGCACCCGGTAATGAAACTACTGTATATGCTACTATTGAGGCCGATAAAAAGGCTATTCCTGGCGATTATGTGATTAATATGGAAGCCAGGACTCCGGAAACAACTTCCCAGATTTCATTTCGTGTTATGGTTAAAACGCCCATGATTTGGGGATGGGTTGGTGTTTTGGTGATATTGGCTGCTGTCGGTGGTGTGGTTTTCTTGTTTCGCAAATTCGGGAGGAGATAAATCATGGCCGAAACAATTATCGAATTGATTAACCTGACGAAAAAATATCGGTCGTTTACGGCTGTCGACCATATCAATCTGAGGGTTGAAAAAGGAGAAATATTCGGCTTTCTCGGGCCTAATGGTGCAGGTAAATCGACTACGATTTTGATGAT
>JAAZMQ010000233.1 GCA_012798745.1 Bacteroidales bacterium | reverse complement strand
GACCGGTTACCAATGTATTGTTCAGATCAATACCGGGAATCCCGGTTGCAATCAATTCGGATGGTTGCGCACGACGCACCGGATTTATCGATGGGCCTCCGATTTCGCGTTCTTCCCCTTCGGGAATAGGACCACCATCGATGGGTTCGCCATATGCGTTAAAGAAACGACCAACCAACTGCTCTCCCACTCTCAACGTAGGCGCTTTACCTAAAAAAACAACTTCGGCATTGGTCGGAATTCCTTCAGTACCGTGAAATACCTGTAAAGAAACTTCGTCCCCAACAATTTTTATCACTTGCGCCAATCTTCCGTCAACGATAGCCATTTCGTCGTATCCCACCTGGGTCGCCCTCACCGAGCAAGTTGCTTTTGTTATCTGTGTAATTTTTGTATATATCTTTTGAAATGCTCTTGCCATATTGAAAAACTTTTAGCTGTCAACTCCAATAATTTTTATTCTTCTACTGCTTCAAGTGCTTTTGACTTTACTAACTTGTCAAATTGTTTACGATAGTGTTGAAATTCTTCCGATAGAAATTCAGAATAATTCATTTGAAGACAAATATTGATCATCTTTTTAAAATAATCGGCCACTTCATTGAAATTGTCGAATTCAAATTCGTTACGACAAATCTCAATCATCATATCCACAATATATTTTTGACGTTCTATGGGTGTCACAGCATCAATAGGATCGAACGAATTTTGCTGAAGCAGAATGAAATCGATCAATTCCGATTTCCAAAAAACAACATGATAATCTACCGGCACACCGTCATCACCCAAAATATTAATCTGCTCTGACACTTCTTTACCGCGCAACAATCGGGTTTTTAATTCGTTGATTTTCTCTATCCAGTCCGGAGAAATATGGGTAGAAACATATTCTTCAAATTCGGGATATTCCAAGTATTTCGAATAAGATTCTATCGGGCTGATAGCCGGATAACGCTTTTTATCGGCACGCTCTTGTTCCAATGCGTAAAAACAACGGGCTACCTTTTTTGTATTTTCCGTAACCGGTTCTTTGAGATTACCTCCGGCAGGGGATACGGTGCCAATGAAAGTAATGGAAGCTTCTTTACCATTATTGAGAATCACATATCCGGCTCGACCGTAAAAGTTAGAAATGATAGCCGACAAGTCCATCGGAAAAGCTTCGGGTCCCGGAAGCTCTTCCAACCGGTTACTCATTTCGCGCAATGCTTGTGCCCAGCGCGAAGTAGAATCGGCCATCAATAACACTTTCAATCCCATCGATCGATAATATTCGCAAATGGCCATTGCAGTATAAACCGACGCCTCGCGCGCAGCAACCGGCATATTCGAAGTATTAGCCACAATAATGGTGCGCTCTATAAGTTTGCGACCTGTATGAGGATCAATAAGTTGAGGAAAATCGGTAAATATTTCAACCACCTCGTTGGCACGTTCGCCACAAGCTGCAATCACTACAATAGCGGCTTCCGCCTGACGCGAAATAGCATGCTGCAACACTGTTTTTCCCGTTCCAAAAGCACCGGGAATAAATCCGGTACCTCCTTCCACTATCGGATTCAACGTATCGATAATGCGGACACCGGTTTCGAGCAATTTATAAGGTCTTGGCTTTTCGCGATAGGCAGTCAATGGCATTTTTACCGGCCACTTTTGAACCATCGTAATTTCGGTTTCCTCTCCCTTAGGGTCTTCTACCACGGCAACGGTCTGATGGATAGTATATTTCCCTTCAGAAACAATACTCTTTACCGTGTATTCGCCGGTCATGACAAATGGAACCATAATTTTATGTGGTTGATGATTTTCTTCTACTTTTCCCAACCACGAACCTGCGGTGACTTTATCTCCTACCTTGGCAAGAGTTTCAAAATCCCACAACACATACTCATCGAGCGGGTAAGTATATTGCCCCCGCTTCAAAAATATCCCCTCCATTTTATCGAGATCGTTTTGCAGCCCATCGAGGTTGCGCGACAGCAATCCCGGACCTAAAACCACTTCAAGCATGTGGCCGGCAAATTCTACGGGAGCCCCTACTCTCAAATTGCGTGTATTTTCAAAAACTTGAACATACACATTTTTCCCAATTACCTTAATCACCTCTGCCATTAATTTTGTCCCATCCAGGTCGATATAGGCAATTTCGTTTTGCGAAACAGGGCTATCGACTTCTACTATTACAAGGTTCGATACAATTCCCTTAACAATTCCTTTTGTTGGCATATTTTGTTTACTTTCTTTATTTCTTACTCTTTGGATACCGATACTTCACTCTTTAAATCAGCAATTAATTGACGAAAAATACGTTCCCCTTCTTCGGCATTCAAACTAACCCACCTTTCGAGAATCTGTAATTTGCACAAATAAGCAAAAATAAAATCGATGTTAAAATAATCAAATACAGTATTCTCATCGAGCCAATCCCAACGAAGTTTGTCGATTTTGCGTTCTCTTTCATAAATATCCGTTTCCTCCGCTATACGTTGCAGCGTATCAAAATATTCGAGCTCACGACTCAAACCAAAATCGCGTACGTTCGGATTTTCGCGAATGAGTCGTGCCACTTCATTATTTCCCACAATTACGCTATTAATGTCTAGCCCGTATTTCCGACAATAAATAGCTGCTAAGATATTACCGATGTTCAGGTTAAACTCAAACCATTTGGAAACGAGCTTGTTTTTTGATTCCCGTCCATAATCCATATAAAATTCCGACATAAGATCTTCCCATAACTTATTTTCGTCATGGGCGCTCTCGTCAAGCCACAAACGAATGTAATCCTCAAAATAAGGAGGAATATCCGGGTTTTGAATAGGATAATCGACTTCTATCGAATCAATCGCCTCCTTTATATCCTCAGGAGATATTTTCCCCTTCGCGTTCAGTAAGGCATTTTTATCTTTTAAAAAAGTAATGAGATTTTCGTTGTCGTATTTCAGGAAATATTTATCGACCAGCTTTTTATCTTTAGGCGCCAGTACTTCTTCCAACATCTCTCTGAATTCGTCTACCGTAAAAGGAAGTTTTGTGGAATCGAAAAAAAGATCAGGTAGTCCGGCAACAAAACAGTAATATTGATTTTCAGCCATACGATTGTCTTTCTTTTGTCAGAACAAAAGTTCCCGTATCTGAGGACGCAGAAATTCTTTGAAATATTCGATAAACTCCTCTTCTCCAAATTTTACCTTATATGTACCGTCTTCGGGAGAAAGAACAAAACCTGTATTTATCCCGCTTACCGACTCAATTTTCAGCCCTTTTTCCAACAAACCTTTTGCGTTTGCAGCAATATAATTTTTCAGTTCCTCAGCATCTTCAACACTAATAACGAGTTTTTCGTCTCTTGCCCAATTTTTAACCAACTCCAAAATAACTTTCTGCATAAACTCTTTATCTTCAAACGCAGCTTTTACGTTGGACTTGGCCAATTTATCCGTAACAAGATTGATAATTTCTGTTTTCAGTGCCTCAATGGCTTGTGAAGAATATAGTTTTAATTCGGCTTCGGTATTGCT
>JAAZMQ010000232.1 GCA_012798745.1 Bacteroidales bacterium | reverse complement strand
TTCCAATTATTTCTTTTCAATACTTTATTGTAAAACTTACTGTTTGGGATAAATCCTTTCTTTTCCGAAGGAAGATCAACGCCGAGTCTCTCACCATAACCCATCTTGTTTAGATAACTTTTCCACACATCAAAAGCCTCATTTACATCGGCATATTTTTCTCTGTTACTCAACATCGCATTCAGACCGTAACAAAAAAACGAATTACACGAAGTAGCTAATGCCGGTACAATAGATAACGGCGAAGCATGACCATGACAAGCCGGACGTCCACCCAAAGGGGGATAACCATGAAAACAACTGTATCGTGTTTCTAACGTAATTATTCCCTCCTTCATAAGAACAGCACCCTGAGAAGGTTTGAAAGTGGAACCGGGAGGGTACATTCCTGCTACAGCACGATTAATAAGGGGTTTATAAGGATTTCGTTCCAATTCAAGGTAATTCCTGCCAAAATCTTTTCCTGTCAAAATAGCAGGATCATAACTTGGCGAAGATACAATGCATATTATTTCCCCCGTTTTTGGTTCAATCATTACGATTGATCCAATTTTGTTCTGCATAAGATATTCGCCATAAGCTTGCAAATTGATATCAATGCTGAGTGTAAGATCGCGCCCTGAAACGGGAGCTTTATCTTCTACGCCGTCTTTATAACGACCTTGTAAGCGCCCTCTTGCATCTCGCAACCAAATTTCAACTCCCTTTTCTCCTCTGAGGTCTTTCTCATGCGACAATTCTATACCCGATTTCCCAATATAATCACCTCTAACATAATAGGGGTCAGATTCCAATGCATTCTTGTCCACTTCAGCAATATATCCTAGAATAACGCCCATATTGGGATACTTATATTGCCGCCGTGTACGATTTTGAATATATATTCCGGGAAACTTATATAATTTTTCTTGCAACAATCCATATTGCTCAACCGTTAGTTGCGACATAAAAAGTTGAGGTGTATAGGATGAATATCCGGGGTTTTTTCGCCTATCTTTCATGTCTGCTTCCAGCTTTTGATAGGTAGATTTGTCGATATTCAGCGTATTGCAAAAATCAAGTGTATCGAACTCACCCATCTCACGCCCGACCATCATTACGTCGTAAGTAGGCTGATTATAAACGAGCAAATTCCCATTACGGTCGTAAATTGTTCCTCGTGCAGGATACAACGTTTTTCGCATAAAAGCATTACTGTCGGCAAATTCACGGTATTGAGGACTTAAAATTTGCAAATAAAACAATCGGAAAATATATACAACCATCACAACCACAGCAATCAAGGCAATGATGTGTTTGCGTTTAGCATATGGATTTTTGCTATTATATTCCACTTGTTCTTCTATACATTAAACTATCTAAAGCAACTATTAACAACAAAGTAAGCACAGAGGAAGCCCCAATGCGAATAAGCGTACTTGTCAAATTGAAAAAAGTAAAAGATTCGATAAAAAACAACATCGTTTGATGCAATAACACCATTACAACACTATAACGTAAAAAGGCTCCGGTTTCGGTATAAATACTCGGGACAAAATCTTCATATTCAACTTTCGAAAAAAATATGTCTATTAATGGTTTGCGTAAAGTAGCAATAATGGTGGTTGCTGCTGCATTCATTCCCGGCGTATTAAGAAAAATATCAATGATCAACCCCATCAAAAACCCTGAAATAACCACATAAAACAAATTTCTGTTCTTTGGTAATTTAATCAAAAAATAAATATAAAGGATAGGTATAGCTATTCCGAAAACACTGATTCGATTCAACACCAACGTTTGAAGCAAAATCAAAATGACAAACCACACTATTTCACGCAATAAAGTTATTTTCATTGCTGTTCGACCGATTTTTCAAGAATACTTTCTTCTTCATAATACATATCCTCTATGACAAACACATGCTGCAAGCTATAAAAATCGGTTGCTAAACGTATTTTGAAAGCATTAAAATTATCGTCATTTGTTTTACCCTCTCCTACAACAAAGCCAATTATCACATCTTTGGGAAATATGCGCGAAAAACTGGTTACCACAGTATCGCCTTTATGAAACACCTCGTGTTTAGGCAATTGTTCAAGTTGAGCATAATGCAAATCTTTCCCATCCCATACAATAGAACCTGAATTGTCGGAATTTTTTAATTTTCCGCTTAATCTGAACTTTGGATTCACAATGGGAATTACTACAGAAAAATGATCGGAAGCAGCAAGAACAACCCCCACAATACCATTTTGTGATATAACTCCCATATCGGCTTTCACACCTTCTTGCAGTCCTTTATCCAGAGTAATGTAATTATTACTTCCAAAAAAACTGACATTTACCACATTTGCAGGAATAAAACGAAATTGTGAAGTCATTATAGAATCGCCAACAAACGAATTTGTTTGAATCGAATCTAAAACGAGGTCGTTTAAATAACTTTTTAATGCCTGAAGTTCGTTTTGCAATTTCGCATTTTGTGCAAGTAATTCCTCATTATTCTTCTTCATGTAAAAATATGAGGTAACTTTCCCCGACAAGCGTTATAATTCTGCAGAAACACGGTTTGCCGATGAAAGATACACACTCCGTTGATACGAATTTTGTGTAAAAACAAGATAAAAACTGAAGACTATTAATAAAACAGCCAACAACCACCAACTGTTTCGTATGATAAAATTAAAAAGATTCCTCATACTCTGTCGTCAGCCATTCGGTTCAGCTATCAGCTCAATAGATGTTACCAATAGCCAACTACCTCATTAAAAAGTTAAACTTATTTATATTTCGCAACGCAATACTTGTACCCTTTGCTACCACATGCAACGGATCATCTACTACCTTAAATGGTATTCCGATTTTATCGGTCAGCCTTTTATCAAGACCCCGCAACAAAGCTCCCCCTCCGGTTAGATAAATACCGTTACGCACAATATCGGCATAAAGTTCGGGAGGCGTTTGCTCTAAAGCACTTAACACAGCCGAATCGACTTTTGACATCGATTTTTCGAGGCAATGAGAAATTTCCTGATAAGATATAGGTACATCCATTGGCAATGAAGTCATTCGGTTTGGTCCATGTACGACAAAATCTTCAGGTGGATTTTCCAGTTCGGTTACAACAGCCCCCACATTAATTTTTATTTGTTCTGCAGTACGTTCACCTACTTTCATATTATGTTGGCGTCCCATATAATCCATAATATCTTCGGTAAAGTCGTCGCCGGCAATTTTTATCGATTTATTCGAAACGATTCCTCCAAGCGAGATTACGGCAATTTCGGTTGTTCCCCCACCTATATCCACAATCATGTTCCCTTCAGGAGCTTCCACATCGATTCCTATACCCAGCGCCGCGGCCATAGGTTCAAAAATCATATAAACATCGCGCCCCCCGGCATGTTCAGCAGAGTCGCGTACGGCACGTATTTCAACTTCGGTACTCCCTGAAGGAATACAAATTACAACGCGTAATGAGGGAGAAAACAATCCTCCTCCTCCTTTATTTTTATTGGCCATTCGGATCATCCCGCGGATCATTTGTTCCGCAGCATTAAAATCGGCAATCACTCCATCACGGAGTGGTCTTACCGTACGTATATTTTCGTGAGTTTTACCATGCATTTGTTGCGCTTTTTCACCTAAAGCGATCATTTTATCGGTTTTACGATCTAATGCAACAATCGATGGCTCATCCAGTAAAATTTTTCCGGCATTGTTTGCAATAATGGAATTAGCCGTTCCTAAATCCATAGCTAATTCTTGTGTAAATGAAAATAATCCCATGTGAACTTTGTTTTTTTACAAAATGTTTTAATGTTTAAAATGTCGGATACCTGTAAATACCATCGACATACCGTGTTCGTCACAATATGTAATGGATTCTTTATCCCGAATGGACCCTCCGGGTTGTATAACGGCACTAATTCCTGCATTATGAGCAATTTCTACACAATCGGGGAACGGGAAAAACGCATCCGAAGCCATTACTGCTCCCTTCAAATCAAAATTAAACATCATCGCTTTTTCTATAGCCTGTTTCAATGCATCTACCCTTGAAGTTTGTCCGGTTCCGCTTGCCAACAATTGCTTATTTTTTACCAACACAATGGCGTTCGATTTGGTATGTTTCACAACTTTATTGGCAAAAATCAAATCTTCTATTTCAGTGCCGGTGGGAACTTTTTTCGTCACTACTTTCAGATCATCAGCCAATTCAACTTTTGTATCTTTGTCTTGCATCAATATTCCGTTTAACGCAGATCGATACTGAAGAGGAGTTACCGTTTCAAGAGTTGATTTTTGAACTAAAATTATACGATTTTTTTTCTGACTCAAAATTTCAAAAGCTTCTTCTTCGTATCCGGGCGCAATAATTACTTCAAAAAAGATGGAATTAATGAGCTCGGCAGCCTCTTTATCAACAGGACGATTGATGATCACAATTCCGCCATATGCCGACACAGGATCGGCCTGAAGAGCGGCTTCCCATGCTTCTCTAACGGTGGGACGAGAAGCCATGCCACAGGCATTATTATGTTTAAGAATAGCTACTGATGTTTCATCGAAATCGGAAATCAAAGAAACAGCAGCATCAATATCGAGCAGATTGTTGTACGATATTTCTTTTCCATGTAGCTGGTCAAACATATCTTCAAAATTACCGAAGAAAATTCCCCTTTGATGAGGATTTTCGCCGTAACGAAGTTTCTTGGATCCATTAACAACCAGCCGTAATGCCGATGGGTTCTCTTTATCAAAATAATTGAATATGCCTGCATCGTATTGCGACGAAACAGCAAATGCTTCTTTGGCAAACCATCGACGATCTTCAAGATCCGAATCACCCCGTTTTTCTTTCAATAATTGCAACAAAGATTTATATTGTTGTTTAGATGCTACAACAAGCACATCTTTGAAATTTTTAGCGGCAGCCCGAATCAGCGAAATTCCACCAATATCTATTTTTTCGATAATTTCCTCCTCCGAACCTCCCTTTGCCACTGTTTCTTCAAAAGGATACAAATCTACAATTACCAAATCGATCGAAGGAATGTCATAAGCTTTCAATAGCTTTTTATCTCCTTCATTATCCCTGCGATACAGTATTCCTCCGAATATTTTGGGATGCAATGTTTTTACTCTTCCTCCCAAAATGGGCGGATAACCTGTAACATCCTCTACCGTTTCACATTCATATCCTAGCGATTGAATAAATTCTTGTGTCCCTCCGGTAGACAACAGTTTAACATTTAACTCATTCAATACCTGAAGAATTTCTTCCAATCCATCTTTATGATAAACGGAAATCAGTGCAGTATTTATTTTCTTCGACATAATTTAATAAAGCATTTTTATAAGAGAATACAAAAATATAAAATCTCTCTCTATTTTTTTCAAAAAAATTGTAATAACAAAACAGCCAACAAACAATGTCAGCTGTCTTTAAAAAATAAGCAGCAATTTTTTACAATTGTTCATCTATTGCCTCTATTTTTCTGGCAATAAGTGCAAGATCCGCTTTAATCTTTTCTACTTTCCGATTCATATCTTCCAATACACTATTCCCCCGTTTGGACGAAACCGACAAAAACCCAATATTGTTTTCATAAGTCTGCAATTCGTTTTTCATACGTTCATATTGTCGCATAAGTCTTTCTCGTTCACGTAAATTTTGATTTCTTGTATTTATATATCCGGACTTTCCGACACCGGAAATATGAATCCCGAAACCTCCCACTCTACGATCGGATTTATCGATATTCAGCCGATCAAATTGTGCATCCACTGCCTCATAGAAATCCTTATATACCTTATCTTTTAGCTTATAAGGTACATACCCAATTTTATACCATTCGTCTACCAATTGTTGTAATCGATTCAATGCCTCTTCCAAGGATAATGCAGGATCCAAATTGTTTATCTCTTCTATAATTCGTGTCTTCTCCTCCAAATTTTTCGTTTCCTTCTCGTATCGCGAGGAAGTTTGTAATCTTTTTTGTTCGAAAAAATGATCGCATGCTGTTATAAAACGTTTCCAAATGCTATCGACATGTTTACGGGGAACCAAACCAATTTCTTTCCACTCTTTTTGAATCTCAATCATTTCTTGAGTGGTTTTCTTCCAATCTTGACTATCTTTCAGTGCTTCGGCACGTTCACACAAAGCTATTTTCTTTTGGAGATTTTCCTCCATTTCCTGCCGCATCGATTTATAGAATGCACTTTTATTCTTAAAAAAGACATTGCAAGCAGTATGATAACGTTCATAAATTTTTGTACGCGATTTCCTCGGAACATGTCCTATTTGGCGCCATTGCTGCTGAATATCAAGCACTTCGTTTAGCTGTTTTTTCCAATCATTAAAATTCGTAAGCTTGGAATAATCAATGGCTTCCAATTTTTCGCACAACTCTGTTTTCTTTTTGAGGTTCTCTTTCTCTTCTTCTTTAATTTCCTCAAAATGTTGCTGATATTTTTTATTTATTTTTGTTGATGCCTCTTTGAAACGCAGCCAAATTTTTTCTCTATCTTTTCTGGCAACAGGTCCT
>JAAZMQ010000231.1 GCA_012798745.1 Bacteroidales bacterium | reverse complement strand
GTCGTGACTTACAGGATCAGATTTTGCGCGACCGCAATCATCCGAGCGTAATAATCTGGAGTGTCGGCAACGAGATTCCCGAACAATGGGATACAACCGGTGTGTCCATTACCCGTGAATTGGTTTCTATCGTTCATGAGCTTGATACTACCCGACCCATTACCACAGCTAACAATCATCCTTATCCACACAATTATATCATCAAATCCGGAGCTCTCGATCTCATCGGATTCAATTACCATCATCAGGATTGGCCGAATTTTCCGGAAACCTTTCCCGGAGAGAAGTTCGTCGCAACCGAAACCGTTTCGGCTTTGGCAACGCGGGGGCATTACGATATGCCTTCCGATAGTGTGAGGGTATGGCCCACGCGATGGGATATTCCTTTTCACGAAGGCAATCCTGACAATACTTGTTCGGCTTACGATAATTGCAGAACGCCGTGGGGGTCAACCCATGCCGAGAGTTGGAAGTTGATCAAGAAGTACGATTTCCTTTCGGGAATGTTCATTTGGACGGGTTTCGATTATCTGGGTGAACCGACGCCATACCGGTGGCCGTCGCGCAGTTCTTACTTCGGCATAGTAGATTTGGCCGGCTTCCCGAAAGATATCTATTATATGTATAAGAGTGAGTGGACCAACGATACGGTTTTGCATATTTTCCCTCATTGGAATTGGAAAGAAGGAGATACGGTGGATGTTTGGGCTTATTACAATTGTGCCGATGAGGTAGAATTGTTCTTGAACGGCAAATCGCTTGGCAGAAAAAGCAAACAAGGCGATGATTTGCATGTGATGTGGCGTGTATTGTTCGAGCCCGGAACATTGCGTGCCGAATCGCGTAAAAACGGAACATTAGTAGCTGTTAAAGAAATCGTAACAACCGGTGAACCTGCCAAGTTGAATGCTTATGCCGATAGGCAGATTATTCATGCAGGAGGAGAGGATTTATCTTTTATTACCGTTGACGTAACCGATAAAGATGGGAATGTGGTTCCCTATGTAGGTAATCGGATAAAAATAGCCATACAGGGCGATGCCTCCATAGCAGGAGTCGATAATGGATGCCAAACAAGTCATCATTCTTTTCAATCCGATGAAATCGATGCTTTCAACGGCAAGTGCCTTGTTATTGTTCGTTCCGGAAGAACCAAAGGGAAGGTGGAGGTGAGGTTGCAGTCTGATCATCTTTCAGAATCGATGGTGGAGCTTGAAGTCAACTAAGTTTTTGAACTACATAAGAAAGCGTCACATATTTTTGTATTCTTAACTTTGAATTTTTTCGTAAGAATCAAAATTTTTGAGGGTGTATCACAATGTGATTTCACCCTCTTTGTGGTCGTATTCCTATCGGAGAACAATTTCAACTATTCAATTCTCAGGGGCTTATTTTTTATTTTGATACAGCTTTTTTTCCCTTTTGCCCTATTTTCGGTAATAGTAAGTCAAAAAATTATTTTTATTCGTTTGTGGAATATTGAAAATTATCCTGTAAATTTGTTGTTTTCCGGTGTAATCTAATTGAATTCATTTCATATTTTGAAAAAATAGATAAATAATACGAGATTTTATTTTAATTCTAAGCTATATACAATGAAAATAAGAAAAACCTTTAGCATTTTTTCGGCGGGTATGGCTGTGATGACGGGATTTGCCCAAGAGTCCACCCTACCGAACATCGTACTTATTTATGCGGACGATTTGGGTTTCGGCGATTTGTCGTGTTACGGGGCAACGCGAGTGCATACGCCTCATGTGGACGCTTTGGCGCAAGACGGTATCCGTTTCGTGAATGCCCATTCGGCTGCCGCCACCAGCACACCGTCGCGTTACGGGCTGTTTACAGGAGAATATCCCTGGCGGAGGAAAGGCACAGGTATAGCTGCCGGCGATGCGGCACTGATCATCAGACCGGAGCGTCAGACCCTTCCCAAGATGCTACAGGAAGCGGGCTACACGACGGGAGCGGTAGGCAAATGGCACCTGGGATTGGGCAAGGAAACGGGAAAGCAAAACTGGAACGGTCTGATAACACCCGGACCGCGTGAGATCGGTTTCGATTATTCCTATATCATGGCAGCCACAGCCGACCGCGTACCGTGCGTTTTTGTGGAAAATCAGCGGGTGGTCAATCTTGATCCCCGTGATCCTATCCGTGTCAGTTATACGGAAAACTTTCCCGGCGAACCCACCGGTAAGGACAATCCGGAATTGCTGACGAAACTGAAACCCAGTCACGGCCACGACATGAGCATCGTGAACGGCATTTCGCGCATCGGTTACATGAAAGGCGGCAAATCGGCCTTGTGGGAAGATGAAAACATAGCCGACAGCATCACGCAGCATGCCGTGAAGTTTATCGAAGAGAACAAAGGGCGGCCTTTTTTCCTATATTTCGGTACCAACGATGTTCATGTGCCACGTTATCCCCATCCCCGTTTTTGGGGGCAGACCGACATGGGACTTCGGGGCGATGCCATTGTCCAGTTCGATTGGTCGGTGGGTGAAATCGTCAAAGCCTTGGAAAGAGCCGGGATTCGCGACAATACGCTGATCATCGTCACGAGCGACAACGGTCCGGTTGTTGACGACGGTTATGCCGATCAGGCGGTAGAAAAGTTGAAGAATCACAAGCCTTGGGGTCCGTTTCGCGGAGGGAAATACAGTGCATTCGAGGCCGGAACGCGTGTGCCGTTTATCGTGAACTGGCAGGGGAAGACAAGAGCGAAGGAATCGGCGGCTCTTGTTTCACAGATCGATATGCTGGCGACATTAGCACGATTGGTTGGTGCGGATATTTCCGTGAGGGAAGTTGCGGACAGCCGGGATCAGCTCGATGCCTGGTTGGGACATGACGAAAAGGGTCGGGATTACGTTGTTGGCGCAGCAAGCACGTTGACCGTGCTCACCCGACATTGGAAATACATAGAGCCCAATAACGGTGGGTCTTACAATCCCTTAACCAACACCGAGTTGGGAAACGATCCGCGCGATCAGCTTTATGACATGATGCACGACCGAGGCGAATACGACAATGTTGCCGCCGGCAATCCGTTGGTTGTACGTTTTATGAAAGAGATTCTCCGTGAAGAGAAAGCAAAAGGAATCGGTATGGAATTGTGAAAAAACGTTTATTCTAAAAATAGATTTGAATAATATGAAACAATCCTTTTTATTGTTGATTCCCGACAAATCTTTGTAGAAGATATTATATAGAAAATATTTGAATGATTAAAAACTATTGCTGACAAATGAAGATAGGTGGCAATGGTTGAAATCTCACCCTATGATAAACAAAAGATCTTTAATGGCATTGGCTGTTGCGCCACTAATTGATGTATCGGCGCAACAGGGTGTTTATGCCGATCAGCGTCCCAATATCATTCTTTTCATGGTTGACGATATGGGGTGGCAGGATACTTCGCTGCCTTTTTGGGTTGAAAAAACGCCCCTTAACCGACGTTACCATACTCCCAATATGGAGCGACTGGCTTCTGATGGGATGATGTTCACTCAAGCATACGCATGCAGTGTGAGCTCACCTTCTCGTGCAAGTCTGATGAGTGGGATGAATGCGGCGCGTCATCGGGTTACCAATTGGACATTGGAAAAAAATACGTCTACCGACCGTAAGAGCCCTGTGCTCGATTTTCCCGCGTGGAATGTAAACGGGATATGTCAGGTCGGCAACATTCCTTACACGTATTGCATCACCTCGCTACCCCAACTGTTGAAGGATGCCGGTTATCATACCATCCATTGTGGTAAAGCGCACTGGGGGGCTGTTGACACGCCGGGAGAGAATCCCCATCATTTCGGTTTTGAAGTCAATATTGCGGGTCATGCAGGAGGAGGCGTCGCAAGTTATTTGGGAACAAACAATTTTGGAAATCGTACCGACGGGAAACCATCGTCGTTCCAAGCTGTTCCCGGATTAAAAGAGTATTGGGGAAAAGATATTTTCCTGACCGAAGCATTAACGCTTGAAGCCCTGAAAGCCTTGGATAAGGCTAAAAATTTGGGTCAGCCGTTTTATTTATACCTATCGCACTATGCGGTTCATATTCCTATTGATCGTGACAAGCGTTTTTATTCCAAATACCTCGAAGCCGGTCTTTCAGAAAAAGAAGCAGCCTACGCAGCGTTGCTTGAAGGAATGGATAAAAGCTTGGGAGATGTCCTGGATTGGCTGGAAAAGAATGAGGAAGATAAGAACACCATTATTATTTTCATGTCAGACAATGGCGGTTTTTCTACCGATACGGCATGGCGCGATCCACCTTTACACACACAGAATGCTCGGCTCAACAGCGGAAAAGGATCGGCCTACGAAGGGGGTATACGTGTGCCAATGATCGTTAAATGGCCGGGGACGGTAAAACCCGGAACAACATGCGGAAGTTATCTTATTATCGAGGATTTCTTTCCTACGATATTGGAAATGGCCGAGATAAGAAATTCTAGAACGGTTCAGCCCATAGACGGAAAAAGTTTTGTGCCTCTTTTGAAAGGAGGGGGCGACCCAAGCAAAGGGCGAAACTTGTATTGGAATTATCCGAATTTGTGGGGGAATGAAGGACCCGGTATTGGACCTACCTGTACGATACGTAGTGGCGATTGGAAACTGATATACTATTATCAAACGGGAGAAAAAGAGTTGTTTAACATTCGCAACGATATGGGAGAAAAGCAAAATTTGGCTGCCCAACATCCGGCAATCGTAAAAAAATTATCAAAAGATTTGGGGAGGTATTTAAGGAAAGTGAAAGCCCAACGTCCTACTTTCAAATCTACGGGGAAATCTTGTCCGTGGCCGGATGAGGTCTAGCAATGCTATTATAACAAGCCCTAAAAGATATACAAAAAACAGTTGGGGTTCAGTTTGTTTCAATGTTTCATTATAAACAACACTATAAAAATGAGAATGATGAGAACGAAAAGAATTTTAGAGGTTATGGTATGTTTTGTCTTTTTTGCTCATTTCAGTCTGTATGCCGGGACTAAAGCCAAGCATGTGATTTT
>JAAZMQ010000230.1 GCA_012798745.1 Bacteroidales bacterium | reverse complement strand
CAGCCAGCTGCGAAACCGGGTCACTGATAGTCACCAAAGCACGGGCATGTCCCATGTCTATTTTTCGATCTTTAATACCCATTTGTACTTCGGCAGGAAGTTTCAACAGTCGCAGATAATTGGTAACAGTTGCCCGTTTTTTTCCAACTCTTTCGCTCAATTGCTCTTGAGTTAGCGAAAACGAATCGATAAGATTTTGATAAGCCAACGCAATTTCGATTGCGTTAAGGTCTTCCCGCTGGATATTTTCGATCAACGCCATTTCCATGAGTTCATCATCGTCAGCGGTTTTTATATAAGCAGGAATAGCTTTCAATCCTGCCATTAATGAAGCCCGATAACGACGTTCTCCCGCGATAATCTGATACTTTTCATCATCAAGTTTACGTAAAGTAATCGGCTGTATCACTCCGATCTTGCGGATAGACGCTGCCAATTCTTCCATTGCCTCTTCGTCAAATATGCGTCGTGGTTGTTCCGGATTCGATGTAATCTTCGATAATTCTATTTCATTGATGGAAGACGACCCACGCGTGACCGCATCATCCATCGTTATCAACGCGTCCAATCCTCTTCCCAATGCATTTCTTTTTGCCATGCTTTCCTTATTATTAAACTATTATCCTGAGCTACAAAATTAAAAATTTTTCTCGATTAACTCTTTGGCGAGCTGAAGGTAGTTTACCGCTCCCCGAGAAGCCGCATCATATATCAGAGCAGGTTGTGCATGACTTTGTGACTCACTTAATGTGATGTTTCTCTGGATAACTGTCTTGAATACAAGCTCTTGAAAATGATGTTTCACTTCTTCATAAATCTGGTTATGCAGGCGCAAACGTGAATCGTACATGGTTAATACGAATCCCTCAATTTCTAATTTTGTATTCAGTTTCGACTTGATAATCTTAATGGTATTAAGCAGCTTGCTCAATCCTTCCAGTGCAAAATATTCGCACTGAACGGGAATAATCACCGAGTCCGCAGCCGTTAAAGCGTTAACAGTGATAATACCCAACGAAGGCGAACAATCAATAAGTATATAATCATACGAGTCTTTCAAAGGGTCAAGCAACTCACGCAAACGTTTTTCCCTGTTTTCCATTTGCACCATTTCGAGTTCTGCCCCTACCAAATTAATGTGAGAAGGAATGATATCAATATTTTCAAACGGTGTTTTAAGTACAATATCAAAAGAGCTTATTTTCCCAATAAGCCCTTCGTATATTGTATTTTTGGTTTTCCGTATGTCGATTCCAAGTCCCGAGGAGGCATTGGCCTGAGGATCGGCATCTACTACCAACACTTTCTTCTCCAGTGCAGCTAGTGATGCTCCCAAATTAATGGTTGTGGTGGTTTTGCCCACCCCTCCTTTCTGATTTGCCAATGCGATTATTTTTCCCATATTCCGAAAATTGAATTGAATTAAAAAGCAAATTAAACAATAAATCGGTAAATACAATGTTAATTAAATGATTATTTTTGTTGAAAAGTAATAAAAAGTAACTCTCCCAATTCCCGAACAAAAATTAATTACTCCCACATAAGGTATCCTTCTTTTTCGACCGACAAATGATGTTGAAAGAAGAATTCTTTTTCACCAAAGGCGGGTTGCAATTGATCAAACCATGTGGCTTTGGGATCATATTTGGCAAAGAATGGAATATCAACCAAATCGGGATTCCGACATTGGAGAAAACGTAAAACAAACACCTTTTCGCCTTTCACTTCGCTCACACCCAACAGTTGGATTTTTCCGGGGCTTGCGCTCATGCTTGGCCCACGCACCGTCCTGCAAATGCCGCTAACTTTGGAGTAAGCTTTCCGGTAAATATGCCAAGCTTTTTCCAAAGGAACTTCAAAAAACGGTTTAGCTCCCGTATCACGAGCAATAAACATGTAATAAGGAATCAGTCCGAGCGAAACCTGTTCTTTCCACAACTGTGCCCATGTTTCCCATTGATCGTTAATATATCGGAGCAAAGGCGATTGCGTTCTGATTTGTGCACCCGTGTTCTTGATGCGCTGAACAGCCTGTTTAACCACCTCGGTCGACAGCTCAATAGGATGATTGAAATGTGCCTGAAAAGCCAAGTGTTTACCTGCTTTTGTCACCTTTTCGAATAATCCAAGCAATTCGTCGGCATCCTTATCGGTCAAAAAACGGTAAGGCCAATAAGCCAATGATTTAGACCCGATACGAATATGACGGATATGTGAAAACTCTTTACCCAAAAGGGGTTCGATATAGACCGATAATATTTTAGCCGTCGCTGTAAGCGGATCTCCGCCCGTAAAAAGGACATCGGTAACTTTAGGGTGTTTCAACAGGTACTTGTGCAACAAATCAGCTTCCTTCATGGCAAATTTCAACTCGTTCATCCCCGAAAATTGTGGCCAGCGGAAACAAAAAGTGCAATATGCATGACACGTTTGCCCCTGGCTGGGAAAAAACAATACCGTTTCACGATATTTATGCTGGATACCGTGCAATTTTATCTTATCCATCACAGGAACATTGTGCTGTTGATCGCCCGGATTGGGATTCAGCTCCAACCGTATTTCATGGGCCTTGTCTCTTATGGTTTTCTCGTCGGCCCCTGCATGCAAAAGCGTCAAAATGGCATTATAATGTTTTTTTGAAAGCATTTCCTTTCGTGGAAAAGTTAACGTAAAAATCGGATCATGGGGAATATTATTCCAATCAATTAGCTCTTCCACTACATAATTATTCGATTTAAAAGGTAATACACGTCCTACCACTTCTATTGCTTCCAACTGATCATCGGTAAGCATCCGGATTTGTGGAATCTGTTTGTAATTCTGTAAAGTATAAGCGTGATATTTTCTTTCTTGCATAAATATTATTTTTTATAGGAATAGATAATTGAACAGAAGAAGGCAATACAACGAATATGGTCGCAACAAAAATACGCAATTCACCGTAAAAGAACAAATTCGCACTTCTAATTTGAACTTAGCCACCAGATTTTTCTCGGTAAATCATCCATATTAGAAATATTATACTTACTTTTGCAGTCTCAATGAAAAGAATATTCTTACATATTACCCTAATGAACAAAGCAACGTATTTATTTCGACGATGCTTATGATTATCTATTTATAGGCTTATCATCATTGTCTATAAAAATTCCTTCTATCCTATATCCATATCGCAAAAGATTGCGACTAAAAATAAACCCAATTTTATTCACAATTTATTTTCGTAAAACAAAATGAATGTAAAAATTCAGGTGGCTAACAGTAGCCACGCAAAATACGCACAACAAATATGCGAT
>JAAZMQ010000229.1 GCA_012798745.1 Bacteroidales bacterium | reverse complement strand
TCCATCCATCATAATTTTATCTGCAATAAACGACATAAGTATATACTTTTCTTAATTTATTGCATGCAAAAGTAATTGTTTTTATGGAAATAAGCATCATTTAAGACGTTAATTTTTATTTCACGATAAAATTCACTTGTCGGTAAAATCATAGATATTTTCGATATATAATAGGGGGTTATAAATTTTTTTATCAACTGAGAAAGCCATACATTTGAATCTCAAAACGAATAACAATTCAAATAATTCAAAAGTTATGTCAGTATTAGTTGGAAAAAAAGCTCCCATATTTTGGGCTCCGGCAGTTGTTAATGGATCAGATATCGAAGAAAACTTTTCTCTCAATCGGTATGTAGGGAAAAAATACGTAGTTTTCTTCTTCTACCCTGCCGATTTCACTTTTGTATGTCCCACAGAAATTATTGCATTTCAAGAAAGAATAACCGAATTTGAAAAAAGAAACACAGTAATAGTAGGCGCCTCAACCGATTCTGCAACTACCCACTGGAAATGGCTCCAAACACCACAAAATGAGGGGGGAATAAAGGGGGTAACATATCCTCTGGTAGCCGATCATGCGTTGACTATCTCGATGCAATATGATGTTCTTGCGGGTAAATACGAAATAGACGAATTCGGAAATCCCATTTTCAAAGGCTCGCCGGAAGCATATCGCGGACTATTTTTAATTGACAAGGACGGGGTTGTTCGTCATCAAGTAGTAAACGATATGCAATTGGGACGCAGTGTGGACGAAGTGCTTCGCATGATCGATGCGCTACAATATACCGAAAAGTATGGCGAAGTTTGTCCTGCCAACTGGCACCAAGGAGAGAAAGGATTAGAGCCTACTCACAAAGGAATTGCCTCTTACCTTTCGGAGAAAGAGAAAAAAAGAAAATAAAAATTCTCTATTATAAACAAAGACTAAGGCTGTCATAAATAATTTCTAAACCTATCATTTTCTCTTATTCCAATACTTCCATTTCCCTAAATATTTTCTCGATATGATCTATCGCATAATCAATCTGCTCAAAAGTATGAGTAGCCATAAGTGAAAAGCGAATCAACGTATCGTTGGGAGAAACAGCAGGTGGCACTACCGGATTCACAAAGATACCCTCTTCGAAAAGCATTTTTGTGATGGTAAATGTCTTATTGTCGTCCCTAATATATAAAGGTATGATGGGGCTGGCAGTAGGTCCCACTTCAAAGCCCCTTTCTTTAAACTGCTCTATAGTATAATTGGTTAAATCCCACAGACGTTTGATGCGTTCGGGTTCGGACTTCAAAATATCCAAAGCAGCCGATGCAGCAGCTGTAGCAGCAGGAGTGATGCTTGCACTAAAAATATAAGGTCGGGCATTATGCCTCAAATAATTTATTACAGGGTACTCCCCTGCGATAAATCCTCCGATAGAGGCCAGTGATTTGCTAAATGTCCCCATTATCAAATCAACCTCGTCAAGTAAACCAAAATGATCGCAAACCCCTTTACCACTGTAATTAGTCCCCAATACTCCAATTCCATGAGCTTCGTCAACCATGATATTGGCATTATATTTTTTCGCCAATCTTACAATTTCGGGAAGATTGGCCAAATCGCCCTCCATGCTAAAAACTCCATCCACAACAATTAATTTTACTTTTGTGGGATCACATCGCTTCAGCTGTTTTTCAAGCGATTTCATGTCGTTATGGCGAAATTTATACTTAGTCGAAAAAGAAACTCTTCCACCTTCAATAATGGAAGCATGGTCTCTTTCGTCCCATAAAATATAATCGTCTCGTCCTGTCACGCAGGATATCACCCCTTCATTTACAGAAAAGCCTGTTGAAAACACAAGAGCATCTTCTTTATCAACAAAATCCGCCAGTTTTTTTTCTAATTCGATGTGTATGTCTAAGGTGCCATTTAAGAAACGGGAACCGGCCATTCCTGTTCCGTATTTTTTTGTAGCCTCAACAGCAGCCTTCTTAACTTTTGGATGATTGGTTAACCCCAGATAAGCATTAGATCCAAACATCAGGACTTCCTTGCCATTTATAGTAACCTTAGTATCCTGATCGCTTTCGATAACCCGAAAATAGGGATATATGCCCGCCGCTTTGAATTTCTGCGGGGCATCATATTTCATCATTTTTTCTCTTAACAGATTCATTCGATAATTATTAGATGTTTTCCCATTTTTATCTACCCCCAAAAAAATCATCTGTCATGTCAGGATAGAGTTTATATTGAAAATGTAGAATGCAAAGATAATAATAAATTCATATTCCGTCCTCAATTATTTTTTAATTTATGGATTAAGAGCACTCATCATCAACCTCAAAAGCCAATGTATTTCTCCAAAAAATGACAAGTTTTCACCTATTGTATAAAATGCTTTTCGAAAATATACAAACATTTTTCTCGTTTACACGTTATTATAATTATAACTGAATAATTCTATCTATTCTAATAATTTTAACAACACATTCATTATGCTGAACAAAAATTTAGAAAACGCATTAAACAAACAGATTAACGCCGAATTTTGGTCGGCATATCTTTACTTATCCATGTCAACCCACTTTGCTTCAGAAGGCTTAAACGGTGCTGCAAACTGGTTTAAAATCCAATTTAAAGAAGAGCAAGATCATGCTTTAAAAATAATAGATTATGTAATCTCTCGTGAAGGAAGAGTAGAATTAGCTCCTATCGATAAAGTATCAACAAAATGGGAATCGCTCTTGGCAGCTTTTCTTGACACCTTGGAACACGAAAAAGTAGTCACGGCACGCATCCATGAAATTGTGGGAATTGCGCGAGAAGAAAAAGATTTTGCCACCGAAAACATGCTTCAATGGTTTGTAAACGAACAAGTGGAAGAGGAAGAAACAGCGCAAAAGATCATTGATGCATTAAAATTGATAGGGAACAACGGGATAGGCATTTACTTGATAGATAAAGAATTGGGAAAACGCACTTAATACACTCCTAACTTCTGCCAAATAAATTACCTCATTTCGAAATGAAAAAGATGAAAATAAAAAAAATCATAAGCATTGTTTTTCTAGGGCTTATTGTATCGTCATGTAACAATGCTTCGAGTAAAAATTCCGGTTCACTGCTTTGGAGAATTTCAGGCAACGGACTGGAAAACCCTTCTTATCTTTTCGGGACTCATCACCTTATACCCGTCTCTTTTCTTGATAACATTGATGGACTGAAAGAAGCATTTGAATCTACCGAACAAACCATCGGCGAAATCGACCTAAGCGCAATGGGTGAATTGCAACTGAAACTGATGAACGAAGCGCTCATGCCCGAAGGTATCACTTACGGCACTCTGTTGAATGCTAATGATATTGCCCTGCTCGACAGTGCTTTACACGAATGGATAGGCCTCGGGTTAGATCAATTGGGGCAAATGAAACCGGCCATGCTAAGCAACCTTATCTCGGTAACACTTTATAAAAAATATTATCCGAACCTCTCCGGAGAAAAAAGTATGGACGAATATTTTCAAGAAGAGACAAGCAAACGATTTCGACCCGTAAAAGAATTGGAAACAGTAGATGAACAGATTGATATGCTGTTTAACTACCAATCGCTCAGTCGCCAAGCGGAATTACTCATGTGCGTAGTCAAGCATCCTGAACTCTTGAAAGACCAAATGGATAAATTGCAAGCTGCTTACTACGCGTATGATTTAGAAAGCATAAGAAAACTTTACGAAGAAGATACGCCCGACGATCCTTGCCCTGCCACTCAGGAAGAAAAAGAAATGCTGAATAAAAAACGCAATCAAAAATGGCTGGAAAAATTACCTGCACTGATGAAAGAAAAATCGTCATTCATTGCAGTAGGGTGTGCTCATCTGCCGGGGGAAGACGGATTGATTGAGGGGTTGAGGAAATTAGGATATAAAGTGGAACCGGTAAAATAAATGTATCACCGTTTTTCCAACAATACCACATTCTCGACATGATGGGTATGTGGAAACATATCCACAGGTTGAACACGAGTAACGCGATACTTGCTATCAAGTAAATTCACATCACGCGCTTGCGTAGCCGGATTGCAACTTACATATACTATACGTGGAGGTTCGACAGAAAGAATAGTTTCAATAACATAACCATGCATTCCGGCACGGGGCGGATCGGTAACAATCACATCGGGAACCCCATGTTCGATAATAAAATCGCGCGTGAGAATATCCTTGATATCGCCTGCAAAGAAAAACGTATTATCGATCCGATTCAGTTTCGAATTTTCCATGGCATTTTCAATAGCTTCGGGTACATATTCTATTCCGATAATCTTTCTTGCCTTTCGCGCCAGAAAATTGGCAATGGTCCCTGTTCCTGTATACAAATCATAAACCAATTCGTTGCCGGAGAGCTGAGCAAATTCACGCACAATCTTATACAGATTATATGCCTGTTCGCTGTTGGTCTGATAAAATGATTTTGGACCGATTTTAAATTTTAGCCCCTCCATTTCTTCATAAATGCAATCGTTTCCCTTCCATGTAACAATTTCTTGATCCATAATTGTATCGTTAGCTTTTCCATTTATAACGTAGAGCAACGACGTTATTTGTGGGAACTCATCGGCAATAAAATTCAGCAGTCTTTCACGTTTTTCTTTGTCGTCCTTAAAAAAAACCACTATCAACATGATTTCACCCGACGAAGAAGTTCGAATAATGAGGTTCCGCATCAAACCTTTCTGATTACGAAGATCAAAAAACTCGTAATCGTTCTGAAGACAAAACTGCCGGATAGTGTTTCTGATCCGGTTCGAAATATCGTTTTGCAACCAACAGTATCGAATATCCAATACTTTATCGAACCTTTGAGGAATATGAAATCCCAATGCTTCACGAATACCAAAAAATTCTCCGCTTTCCATCTCATTTTCTGTGATCCATTTTCTATTTGAAAAGGTAAATTCCAATTTATTGCGATAAAAAGTAGTTTTTGGAGCACCTAAAATGGGTGAAATTTCCGGCAATTCCACTTTTCCTATGCGGGTAAGATTATCTGCAACCTGCTTCTGTTTATATTTCAACTGAAGATCGTAAGGGAGCATTTGCCATTTGCAACCGCCACATATACCAAAATGTTCGCAAAAAGGTTCAACCCGATTTTCGGAATAAGAAACGAAGCGGACAACCCTCCCTTCGGCATAATTATGTTTTTTGCGTGTCAATTGAACATCCACCACATCACCAGGCACAACATTGGGAACAAATACAGCCATCCCATCCACTTTTGCAATGGCTTTACCTTCGGCAGCCACATCAGTAATGACTACAGATTCCAACAAAGGGAGTTGCTTCTTTCTTTTTGACATGAATTGCTAATTTTGAGATACAAAGATAGATAAAGTTCTCAAATCATTTTTCCATTCGAAGGGTCCATACGATCTGCCTGCATCACACTTTTAAAAATACAAAAATTTATTTACGAAATAAATATTTTTTATTCATAACCCTCACAGACGATTTTTAAACAAAAAAAGAGAGTGTTTATTCGAACACCCTCTCCCTGTTTCCTTTCAATCAGAGCGATTATAAACTCGACAATTCCGAACCCGGTTTAAACTTAACGGCCTTTTTAGCCGGAATGTGAATTGTTTCTTTAGTACGTGGATTAATTCCTTTTCGAGCACTTCTTTCAACAACAGAAAAAGTACCGAAGCCTACCAATACCACTTTACCCCCTGATTTTAGTTCATTTGCAATAGCATCTAAAGTCGCATCCAACGCTTTTTTTGAGTCAACCTTGCTAAGCCCCGACTTTTGAGCAATAGCATCAACGAGTTCCGATTTATTCATAAGAAAAACTTTAAAAAATTAAACATGCATGAACAGTAAGCCTGTAGCTAATTTGCTGCCAAATATAGAAGATAGTTCAATAATAATCAAGAAAAATTATGAAAATTGTTGGTTTTTATTATAAAAAATACCATTCCATGGCGAAAATTCTTATTTCCATAGAAATTATCCGTAATTTTGCACATTAACTCAAGAGATTTATGATGAATAATTCGAATCCGGGATTCATGGGATCCACATCCCCCATTACCAAAAATATTATTATTATAAATGTCATTATGTGGTTCGCACAGGTTGTCTTACAGCGAAGAGGCATAGATTTGTCCGATTATTTAGGGCTTCATTACGTTGAATCGTCCTCGTTTCGTATCTGGCAACCCATCACGTACATGTTTATGCACGACCCGTATTCATTCATGCACGTGTTTTCCAATATGTTTGCCGTTTTTATGTTTGGACGTACATTGGAACACATATGGGGGTCTAAGCGTTTTCTGGGATATTATTTCATCACCGGAATTGGCGCAGCCTTTACCCAAATGCTCGTAATTTTTCTGCGTATTCTGTTTATAAAGAGCGGGATGTCGCCCGAAGCAATTTCAGACGTTTACATCCACGGAGCCAACTTGCTGCACCAAAACATGAATTTCGTAGATCCATTACAAGC
>JAAZMQ010000366.1 GCA_012798745.1 Bacteroidales bacterium | reverse complement strand
TTTTTATGAGCAATCTAAATTTTTCCTTCAAAAGATCAAAGACGATAAAATCGTTCTCAGAAAAACACGTGACCCCAATCATGCCAAACTTTATATCTTCAAACTGGAAGAAGGACAAATCGGGCGCGACAAACTTTTCATCACCGGCAGCAGCAACCTCACCTCGGCCGGATTAACCTCGCAAGCAGAATTCAATGTGGAAATCAGCGATTACGGTTTCGACGAAGCAGAAAGCTATTTTGATGCACTATGGAATGACGGCATAAAAATTACAGAAAACGACGAAGTAAAGAAAAAAGTGATCAAAACCCTTGAACAAGAAACCCTAATCAAAGAAATCACTCCGTTTGAAGCCTACCTTTTTGTTTTAAAAAATTATCTTGATACATTTCGTGGAAAAGTAATTACACGACGACTCACCGAGGTTCTCCAAGAAAACGGCTACAAAACGTATCGCTATCAGCTGGATGCTGTTCAACAAGCACTATCCATTATAGAAAAAAACAATGGCGTTATCATTGCCGATGTGGTGGGACTGGGCAAAACCATTATTGCCTGCAGCATTGCCTTCGAATTGAAAAAACGGGGAATCGTCATTGCGCCTCCGGGTATTATTGGTGATAGAGCACGATCGGAAGGATGGAAAAAATACCTCGAACAATTTCACCTCGCCTCTCTTGGCTGGGAAGCATTCTCCCTCGGAAACCTCGAACAGGTATCGGAATTCATTTCAAGAACAGACGATATCGAAGTAGTGATCATCGATGAGGCACATCGCTTCAGAAACGAAGATACCAAAGATTACGAATATCTGAAAAATATCTGTCGCGGCAAAATCGTTATCTTACTTACCGCCACCCCATTCAACAACAAACCTGCCGATATATTTTCGTTGCTCAAACTCTTTATTGTACCAAAAAAATCGAGCATCACACTCGACGATGATTTGGAAAACAAATTCAGATACTTCAAATCGGAATTCGATAAACTTTCTTACATCAAGCGCTATTACCGGTCGTCAGATTCTCAAAAACGAAGCCGCGCTCTTTTTTTCTATGCGAGTCTATTCAATGAAACTGTGGTTAACCCAAATAAAATAAAAAAACGCACAAGCACGTTAGCCAAACAAATTCGCGATGTGATTGAACCGGTGATCATCCGCCGAAACCGACTGGACATTCTAAACCATCCCTACTATAAAAATGAAGTAAACGAGCTGTCGATTGTTGAGCCTCCCCAAGAATGGTTCTTTGAACTGAGCAAAGATCAATCGGCATTTTACGACAAAATCATCAAACACTATTTTGCCTTGCCCGATGAAGGCGGAAAATTCAAAGGAGCTATTTACAAGCCTTTTGAATACGAATTTTCAAAAGAAGAAAAACTAGAGCTCGATAAAGAAGAGAATTTCCAGTATCAACAACAATTCAACTTGTACGATTTTATGCGCCGCTTGCTGGTAAAACGATTCGAAAGCTCATTCGGCGCTTTTGAGCAAAGCGTAAAAAACTTCATTAACACTCACCAAATTGTGCTCCAATTTATCCGGAAAACCGACAAATACATTCTCGACAGAAGTCTGCTGGAAAAGATTTATAAATTGGATGCCGACGATATAGAGAATCACCTGGAAAAGTATTCCGAAAAAATCAAAAACAACGAATACCCCAAAAACCATAAAGTGTATAAACTGAAGGATTTTAAACGGAAAAACGATTTCATTAACGATATTCAGTCAGACATTGAATTATTCCAACAGATTCTCGACGAAATGCATGCGCTGGATCTGGTAGCAAAAGATCCCAAAGCCCAACGCCTCATCGAAGGGGTAAAAACGGTGCTCAATGCACCGCCTGAAAACCTCTTTGAACCCAAAAGGAAAGTCATCATTTTTTCGGAATACGCCGATACGGTAAAACATCTTGATCCCTTACTAAACGAATCCTTCAACCAACGTGTACTGGTTGTAGCAGGCAATCTGCCCGCCGGAAAAATCAGAGAGATCATTAAAAACTTCGATGCCACGGCAAAGCAACAATCCGACGATTACGATATCTTGCTCACCACCGATAAAATCTCGGAAGGATTCAATTTGAATCGCGCCGGAATGGTTATCAATTACGATATTCCTTGGAATCCCGTACGCGTTATCCAACGCGTTGGCAGAATCAACCGCATCAGCAAAAAGGTTTTCGATAAACTCTACATTGTCAACTTCTTTCCCACCGAAAAAGGATCAGACTTGGTTCATTCAAGAGAAATTGCGGCACAAAAAATGTTCATGATTCACAATACGCTGGGCGAAGATGCCAAAATTTTCAATATCGACGAAGAGCCCACCCCCTCCGGACTCTATTCCAAAATACAACGACACCCCGACTATCTCGAAGGAGAAAGCCCTTATACCAAAATCTCGAAAGAATTTGAAGCCTTAAAAGAAAAATATCCCGATATTGTTGCCTCTTTAAATGATTTTCCTTCACGCATAAAAGTTGCCAAAGAGAATACCGAAAACGAATTATTTGTTGTTGTCAAAAAACAAAAGCTCTTTGTTCATCATCAGCTATACGACGTAAACGAAGAAGATAAAAATCATTCTATTGAAGACGTCGAAGATGTGCTCGATAAAATAAAAGCCGATAAAAACGAGCCCCTCTTGCCTTTAAGCAACCGTTTTTGGGAAGAATACGAAACCATTAAAAATTATAGCACAAATAATAAGAAAAACAACAAACCTCTTCCGGAAAATACGCTGCAAACCAAAGCCATCATCGTGCTGCGCAGCCTGTTGGAAGTAAAAGACAACCCCCATATCACCTTACTAAAGCCCTTTATAAGGATGCTGCTGGAGGATTTGCTCGATTACGGCACCCTCTCCCAATATACCCTCAGAAGAATTTCGAACATCGACATAAAGAAAAACCTAGCGAAAGGAATCAACGAGTTAAAAGCGCTGGAAGAAGAACTTGGCTCCGATTATTTATACAAGGAAAAACAACGCATCTCCCAATTGTCGAAAGAAATCATCGTTGCTATCGAAAACAGGAAAACAGATTAAAAACAATTCATCCAACTCATTTGAATCCATTTAAACAATAAACCTTCAAAAGGTATGAATGAAAAAAAAGAAACCATCGCCATTTTAGAAAAAATCATTAACGATTTTTCAACCGACAACCTTGTTCGTCTGTTCCGTAACAAAACCACGAAGTTTCGTATGCTGGAATCGCCCGCACCCGAAAATCCGCTTTTCACCGACGGCCTGTTGTTGGGAGAATTTGAGTGCGGCAATTCCGATATTTGCATTTATACTTTCAAGACCCATCAACCTTTAACCGAGCGCTCCGGAAAAAAAGCCCAATACGATCTGGCAAAGAAAATTCTAAAAGAGAACATACGCTATGCCGGAGGATTCTTCATTTTCTACGATGAACAAGGCAACTTTCGCTTCTCGTTGGTATACGACATACCCCTGTCGTCGGGCAGAAGAGAATGGAGCAATTTTAAACGCTATACCTATTACGTTAGTAAGGAACAAACCAACAAAACCTTCATCCAACAAATGAGCGAAGCCGATTTTTCTTCGCTCGACTCCATCATCGAGGCATTCAGCGTAGAAAAAGTAACGCGCGAGTTTTACAACGAAATCGCCAACTGGTATTTCTGGGCACTGGAAAAGGTAAAATTTCCCGATGACGCAGAACAGCAGCCCAATGGAAGAAACATTGCGCTCATTCGTTTCATTACCCGAATCATCTTTGTTTGGTTTATGAAGGAAAAAAAATTGATCAATCCGAAACTTTTCGACTATGAGCAAATTAAAAATATCCTGAAAAACACAGACGATGAGGAAAGCACCTATTACAAAGCCATTCTTCAGAATCTCTTTTTTGCTACACTTAACACCCCTATCCCGGAAAGGAAATTCAGAAAAGAAGGGGAATTCCAAGGCAAAAACGGGGATTACATGAATCATGGATATTTTCGCTATCACAATCTTTTCTGTCATCCCGAGGAAGACATCGACATTCTTTTTAACGAAATTCCTTTCCTCAACGGTGGCCTGTTTGAATGCCTGGATAAGCGTAAAGACGATCCCTCAAACGACACCGGAAAAGAAATCCGCATGGATGGATTTTCGGATAAAGAAAAAAATCAACCCATTTTCCCCAACGAACTTTTTTTTTCGAAAGAAAAAAATGTGGATTTGACAAAATATTACGGTAACGCAAAGTATAAAAAGACACCTGTACAAGGTTTAATTCCCATTTTAAATACTTACAACTTTACAGTCGATGAAAATACCCCCATTGACGAGGAAGTGGCACTCGATCCCGAACTCTTGGGAAAAGTATTCGAAAACCTGCTGGCTTCCTACAATCCCGAAACAGCAACTACGGCACGCAAAGCCACCGGCAGCTATTATACTCCACGCGAAATTGTGGACTACATGGTAACCGAATCGCTGAAACACTATTTCAAAACCAATATCGAAAATACTTTCCTAACGGAAAATCTCGATGAAAAATTAAACTCCCTGTTTTCATATGGCGAAGAGGATAACCCTTTTGATGAAAGAGAAACCGATTACCTGATAGGAATCGTCAACCAAATGAAAATCATAGATCCGGCCGTTGGTTCCGGCGCTTTTCCTATCGGGGTTTTAAATAAACTCGTCTTCCTGCTTTCGAAACTCGATCCCCACAACAAAAAATGGAAACAGCATCAAATTCGGGCGCTTGACTATATTACCGATCCTACCTTAAAAAACGAGCTTTGCGAAAAAATCGAGAACAGTTTTAAACGAAACGAACTCGATTATGGACGGAAACTATATCTGATACAAAATTGTATTTATGGAGTAGATATTCAACCCATTGCCATTCATATTGCCAAGCTCCGGTTTTTTATCTCTTTACTGGTGGACGAAAAAGTAAACTCAAACATTGAGGATAATTTCGGTATCGAACCATTGCCCAATCTCGAAACAAAATTAGTAGCCGCAAACTCGCTTATCGGGCTACACAAACCCCAACAACTGTTTTTTAAAGATGATAAAATAATCCAAACCGAAAAAGAACTTTCCCAATTAAGGAAACAACATTTTACAGCAAACAACGAAAAGAAAAAGAAAGAAATTGAAAAAAGAGATCGGGAATTAAGAAATCAACTCAAAGCATTGCTCGAAGAAAGCGGTTTCTCTTCCAATTATACCGAAAAAATCGCCTCCTGGGATCCTTATGATACCAATCGCTCCGCCGATTGGTTTGACCCTGAATGGATGTTCGGAATAAAAAAAGAGAAAAGAAAAATACAAAAAGAATGGAAAACATTCAACATCACCTGGACAACTCACAATAGCCGAAAAAAAGAGAACTATATGCCGTCCAAAACAGAAGGTTTAGTTCCTATCCAGTTGTCTCTCGAAGAACGAAACGAGGTAGCACAATTGCTTGCTTGGCGTATAAAGGCAAAACACTATAGAGTATTGGCAATGAATGTGCTCGACGATCATGTACATTTGTTGTTGGTAGCAGAAGAAAAAGACGTTCCGAAAATTGTAGGAGATCTGAAAAGCTATGCATCGCATGAATTCGACATGACTACAACCCACGATACGACCTATGGTACGACCGACGACACAACCCACGATACGTTGGGATGCCCAGCCCGTGGGTTGGAGTACAGCGATAGTACACGGCAGAAGCTCTGGTCAAAGCACTACAACAATACTCCTGTAGAGGATTTCCAACATTTTGCCAATGCCATAGATTATATCAACAACAACCATCTGAAGCATCAAATTCCAGCCATTGATTTTTCTCTATTTCAAGATGTGTTGACTTCCATTGACAAAGCATTCAAACCAATTGAGGAAGAAACAGGCTTTGATATTGTAATGGGCAATCCGCCCTATGGAATAAAATTTTCAGAGAATGAAAAAAAATATTTCAAAAAACAATATTTATGCACCAAAACTATTCCAGGGAAACAAAAAGGTTCTTTAGATTCGTTTTCATTATTTATCGAAAAAGGATTCAATATTTTGAAGAGGAATGGAAACTTAATTTATATTGTCCCTATTTCTATCACTTCAAGCGATTCAATGACAGCTCTTCACAACCTCCTCGAAAAAAACTGTAAATTAATCAAAATTTCCTCTTATGCGGTAAGGCCACAACCAATTTTCCAAAATGCCGTGATAAATACTTCTATCCTTTTTTTTATTAAAACACTTACGCCAGTTGAACAAATTTTATGTACAAAAATGTATCGAAAAGGTAAAGGTTTTGATTTAAAAACTTTACTTGAAAATTTGCAGTTTATCGACGTAAAAAACTACAAATTATATGGAAGGTATCCTAAAATTAGTCTCCCCATCGAAACAAGAATTCTAGATAAATTATTTTCAATAAAAACTAAAACTAAAGATTTACAGAAAAATAATGGCAAAGCTTTATATTATAGAACAACAGGAGGTCGATATTTTAAAATAATAACTAATTATTCAACTGGTTCTACTAAAGAGAAAGCAATACTTATAGATAAATATTTTTGCAATGCCATTGGAGCAATTATGAGCAGTAATTTGTTCTTTTGGTATTATCAAATTTACTCAAATAACCTTGATTTAAAATCTTACGAAATAGATTCTTTTCCAATACCTATAAATGAATTGTCGGAAGAAAGAATTAAGGTTTTGGAAAAATTGTATGACGATTATTTAAAAGATATTGAAAAAAACGCCAAAACAAGGATAACAACGAAATATGCTCATATTGACACTTTCAAAGAATATAAAATTGGAAAATCAAAAAAATACATTGATGCGATAGATGATTTTATTGGACCTCTTTATGGATTAAATGAAGAAGAAATCGAATTTATAAAAAACTATGAGATTGAATTTCGATTAACAGAAAATAAAGGAGACGAAAATTAATTATCAAAATCTCAATAGAACTCAAAGCTTAATTAAACCAGCTTTAAATACCATTTAATAAAGAAGTGGAAGAACTTTATGACGTTTGAAAAAAATCTATTTGAATTTGACATTCCGACTCCCCCTCAAATTGAGGTGAATATTTATGCCTAAGTTCTATTGCTGTATTTTAGGTCTGAATGAAAGTTATTTAAGTGACGATGAATTTGATGCCAAAAACAAATTCAATTCTATTTATAATCGGTTTTTTAGAAGTGCAATAGAGTATAGTTTAAAGTGTTTTTGGGGTAATAATGAAATAGTGTAATTTCACTTGGTTTTAAAATGATGCAAGTTGATGAAGTGGGATAAAATCGAAATCGAAAATAAAGATGGCGAAATTGTTGAAGCACAAGCCCCAATTATTATTTCTGCCAGTCGTG
>JAAZMQ010000228.1 GCA_012798745.1 Bacteroidales bacterium | reverse complement strand
GAGGAGGGGATAATTTATTGAGTGTTTATTGGTTGTATAATCTTACAGGTGATAAGTTTTTATTGGAACTAGCAGAAAAAATTCATCGTAATACAGCGAACTGGCGGCAGCGTTCAACTTTACCCAACTGGCATAACGTGAATATTGCCCAGGGCTTTCGTGAGCCGGCAACATATTATATGTTGTCGAAAGATTCGACAGATCTTATTGCCAGTTACAATGTTCATCATCTGATTCGAAATACGTTTGGCCAGGTTCCGGGTGGAATGTTCGGAGCTGACGAAAATGCACGGATGGGTTATATTGATCCACGTCAGGCCACCGAAACATGTGCTTTCGTGGAACAAATGGCTTCCGACGAATGGATGTTAAGAATGACCGGAGATCTTTTTTGGGCGGAACATTGCGAAAAGGTCGCATTCAATTCTTTTCCTGCAGCAATGATGCCTGATTTGAATGCATTGCGTTATCTTACTGCGCCCAATCATGTGATCAGCGACTCAAAGAATCACAGTCCCGGAATTCAGAACAGCGGTCCCTTTTTGGCTATGAATCCGTTCAGCAGCCGGTGTTGCCAGCACAACCACGGGCAAGGCTGGCCTTATTTTATTGAGCATCTGATTATGGCATCGCCCGATAACGGTATTATTGCGGCTATTTATGGGGCATGCAGCGCAAAAGTTAAAGTTGCAGACGGTAAAACGGTCGAAATTGTGGAAACAACGAATTATCCTTTCGAGGAACAAATAAAATTTACCATTCGAGCGTCTCAAAAAGTGAGGTTCCCCCTGTATTTGAGAATTCCTTCGTGGGCAAATAAACCAACAATCCTTCTGAACGGAAAATTGTTGAGTGCCTCTTTAGTAAACGGGAAATATATCCGCATCGAGAGAGAATGGGAGAAAGATGACGAAATTGTGTTGAATGTTCCAATGAAATTGTCGCAATCTGTTTGGCAGGTTAATCAGCAAAGCCGGAGTATCGATTATGGTCCATTGACTTTCTCTTTAAAAATTGTGGAGGATTATAAGATGGTAAGCAGTACAGAAACTGCGATCGGCGATTCCAAATGGCAGAAAAATGCTGATCCGGCTAAATGGCCTACCTTCGAGATTTATCCGGCAAGTCTGTGGAATTACGCCTTGGTGATTGACGATAACCTGCCATTGGAAGATAATTTTGTTGTTGTTAAAAAAGAATGGCCGGCCGATAATTTTCCTTTTACGTCTCAACAGGTTCCAATCGAAATAAAAGCAAAAGGGAAGAAACTGGTCACTTGGGAAATAGACCAATATGGGTTGTGCAGCGAATTACCGATAATGGAAAATCGCAAATTTGAGTCGAAAACTGAGGATATTACGTTAATACCTATGGGGGCAGCTCGTTTGAGAATTTCGGCTTTCCCGGTTTATAATAAATAAAGTATGTCTGAATTTAAAGCTATATTTTTCTTTATTTTATTCCTTTCTATAACTTTGTTTTCAGAAAGTAACGATATGAAGAGAGGAAATGTAGTTTCGTCCGTTTCTGCAAAAGATAATGTTCCGTTGGCAGATCCGTTCATCTTACTTTATGAAGGGAGATATTATGCTTATGGCACACATGCAAGTGATGGCATTGAAGTATATGTTTCTGAAGATTTAAAAAGATGGAAAAAAGAAGATGTTCTTGCTCTTCATAAGGAGGATTCATATGGAGATAAATGGTTTTGGGCGCCGGAAGTATATTATGTTAACAATAAATTTTACATGTATTATTCTGCTGAAGAACATATTTGCGTAGCAGTTTCTGATTCTCCTTTGGGCCCATTTAGACAAGCGGTTCAGAAACCTATGCTGGAAGACGAAAAAGCAATAGACAATTCCCTTTTTCTTGATGATGACGGAACAGCATATCTGTTTTTTGTTCGCTTTAACGATGGGAATAATATTTGGGTAGCTGAGCTGGAAGATGATCTCATGACAATTAAAAGAGAAACCATGCATCATTGTATTCATGTTTCTCAACCGTGGGAAGAAATATGGCCGCGTGTAAATGAAGGCCCTTTTGTTATTAAACACGCCGGAGTCTATTATATGACTTATTCGGCCAACAGTTATGAAAGTCCTTTTTATGGTATTGGTTGTGCTACTGCAACCCATATCATGGGTGAATGGATCAAGTATGGCGATAATCCATTGTTACAGAAACCCGGTAATTTGGTTGGGGTTGGTCATAATGCCTTATTTAGAGATAAGAAAGGTAATTTGCGCGTAGTATTTCATGCACATCATAGTGCTACAACTATTCATCCCAGGGAGATGTATATAAGCTCTGTAGGATTTAAACAAACCAATGGCAAGGATAAATTATTCATCTGTAAAGATTATCTGATACCGAAATTGGAGGGGAATTAAATAATGTTGATTGGGTTTATTTCTAATGAATAAAATCGAGGAAAATGAGAAAGAGAAATCATATGGTTAAGGCTGTTTTGCTGCTTTTTGTGGGATTGAATGTTTTATCTCTTTATTCGCAGAAAGTTGATTTGGTTAAGTATGTTAATACGTTGCAAGGAACCAATTCCCGTTTCGAATTGACGAGGGGAAATACTTATCCCACGACGGCTCTACCTTTTGCCATGCATACCTGGACACCCCAAACGGGCGTAAACGGCGACGGTTGGAAATATCAATACGAAAAAGATTCGATTCGTGGTTTCCAACAAGCACATCAGTGTAGTGCATGGACAAACGATTATGCAGTTTTTTCTTTGATGCCGGTTGCCGGGAAACTTGTTGTTGATCAATTCGGCAGAGCGGCTAAATTCAGCCATCGGAATGAAATTGCAAAGCCGCATTATTATAAAGTTTCTTTGGATAATGGTATAACGACAGAAATTTCTCCTGTGGAACGGGGAGCCCATTTGCGTTTTTCTTTCCCCAAAGGAAAAAATGCGTATGTAATCTTGGATGGCTATACAGGAATGAGTGGGGTAAAGATTTATCCCAAAGAGGGTAAAATAACGGGTTATGTGCATAACGGACGTGGGTTGAAGGAGAACTTTAAAAATTTTTTCATCATTCAGTTCGACAAGCCGATTCGTGATTACGGGACGTGGGAAAATACAACCAATATCAGTTGGCAAGGTGAAAGCGAGCACGAAGGAAAAGGTGTTGGAGCATGGGTACGGTTCGATAGTGGGGTGAAAGTTCAAGCTAAAGTGGCGTCATCATATATTAGTCGAGAACAGGCCGAACTGAATTTGAGAAACGAATTGGACAATTTCTCCACCTTGGAAGAAACAAAACAGGCTGCATGGAAAATCTGGAACGATCAGCTGCATCAGATTTTTGTTGAAGGTGGAACCGAAGAAGAGAAAGCCACCTTTTATTCGTGCTATTTCAGGGCTAATCTGTTTTCTCGGAAATTTTATGAATTGGATAAAGAGGGTAACCCCTATTATTTTAGTCCCTACGACGGAAAAATTCATTATGGCTACATGTACACCGATACCGGATTCTGGGATACCTTTCGAGCACAGTTTCCCTTGAATGCTCTTGTGCATCCGGATATGCATGGCAGATATGTGGCAGCGTTGCTCGACGCCTATGACCAGTGTGGATGGTTACCCTCATGGTCGTTTCCCGGCGAAGGAGGGAGCATGATCGGCAATCACGCGATATCCCTTTTGGCAGACGCGTGGAACAAAGGCATACGAACCTTCGATCCCTTGAAAGCCCTTCAAGCATATTATCATGAAGCAACCAATAAAGGGCCTTGGGGGCCTTCGAACGGACGTGACGGATGGAAAGAGTATTTCACATTGGGATTTGTTCCGTATCCGAAGTATAGCGAATCCACTGCCAAAACCTTGGAATATGCTTATGATGATTTTTGTGGTTTTAAATTGGCAGAAATGATTGGTAATTCTTTTTATGAAAATGTATTTGCCCGTCAAATGTATAATTATAAAAACGTTTTTGATTTCGAAGTAAAATTTATGCGCGGACGAGGTGAAGACGGAACATGGACACCTAATTTTGATCCTTATGAATGGGGAGGCCCTTTTACCGAAGGGAATGCTTGGCATTATTTGTGGTCGGTTTTTCATGATGTCAATGGATTGATTCACTTGTTAGGCGGAAATGAAAATTTTGTTGCGAAGATGGATTCCGTCTTTATTGTTCCTAACACAGTGAAGGTAGGAACATATGGACGTCTAATTCATGAAATGACCGAGATGCAGATGGCAAATATGGGTCAGTACGCGCATGGGAATCAACCCATTCAGCACATGATTT
>JAAZMQ010000227.1 GCA_012798745.1 Bacteroidales bacterium | reverse complement strand
TTTCGATATCGTTGGTGGTGTAAATATAGGTTTTATTGGTTGTACCCGAAAAAGTACTGACGTAATAAACACCATCATGATAACGAAGACAACTTGCCCATGATCCTCCACCGTAGGCATTTTTCCCGTTTTCCAGATTCAATGCATCCACATCGTCCAATATATCGTAAGCATAATTTATGATTTTCCAATTGATCAGATCTTCCGATTTCATGATAGGAAGGCCGGGGCTCATGTGCATGGTGGTACTGCTCATGTAATAAGCGTCACCCACACGGATCATCGACATATCAGGAACATCGGCAAAAATAACGGGATTCTGAGCCGATTGCGCATGAGTAAATACAGTGCTGAATAAAAAATTACAACTTATCAGCGATAAAATAAGATTTCGTTTGAACATGGTTGATTCCTGCTTTTATTAATCGATTTCGGCTAAATTTTTGCCTTTTGTTATACCGTTTTCATTGAATGCATCAATGGTGAAATAATATTTTTGCTTGCTGTTCAGACTTCGTATGGTTAAGGAATCTGTATCAAACACTTGATAATTATGATACAGCTTATCCTTTTGCACACCAAATCTGATGTTGTAGCCAACAGCATCGGAATTTTTTGCCCAATTCAATTTTACAATGCACCGATCGGAATTTACTCGTTTGACGTTTAGATTTTTGACAGGTGAGGGTGCTTTTCCACCTCCATTTCCGAATATGCGAAATCCCGTTATAGCAAAAGTACCATCGGGGACCCGATAATTGGTGAGTTTGAGGTAACGCGCTTTTACCGGTTTTGTTAACTCGATATAATCATGCGGAGCATCCTGAGTATTTTGGGTTTTGTCTATAAGGTGATACCATGTTTTACTGTCTGTTGAATATTCGAGAAGGTATTGATAATAGATATCGGCGTTGCGCCCTAGCAGGTTTGTTTCATTTTCTGCAAAATTGATTTGAATAGCATTAATGGTACATTCTTTCTCAAGATCCATCATTATCCATTCGCCTCTTTTTCCTGTGGTAGCACTCCAGTAAGTGCGTATTTCTTCGTCGGTCGCAAAGTTTTTGGGATGATCTGGCAATTCCGATGAAACTTCAACGGGTTTATTGTAGGATAGTAGCATCCAGCCGGGAAAGATTTCTTCCGGTCCGTAAATCTTTTTTGTGGGTATTTTAAAGGGGGAATCGCCACACCCGGTGTACACATAAAATATACTGTCTTTATCGAAAAAGGCAGGGAATAATCCTAAACGACGTTCAAACGGGTGCTTTTGGGAAATTGTCATGGTGGAGATATGCCAAAAGTTGCCGTATTTATCCTGAAAAGTACTGCTGTGTCCTGCTCCGGCAATAAATCCCTCGGGTTTATAGGAACAGGGGTTATGAACAGCCAATTTAAAAGGGCCAAGAGGTTTATCGGAAACATATACGCCATCATTATAACTTTTGAATTCGGTTCCGGGACTGGCATATTGGAGGTAATATTTGCCCTTGTATTTTGTCATCCAAGCACCTTCAATCCATGGATTTCCTTCCAGTTCGTTATAGTCGCCTTTGCGTTCCCACCCGTGATTTTTCCTATCACTGTTAAACAGTTCAACGGGTTTTTCCTTCGGATTGAGCGTTTTTGTGTCTAGTTCAACGCCATAAATCGGGTTTATGTCGGAGCAGCCGTAATAAAAATACAAACGTCCATTGTCATCGACAAATAAGTCAGGGTCGGTCATTCCTATAGGAAAATTTGGATTTGCAGTTTCCCATTTTCCCGATTGGGGATCAGGAGTCTTATAGATGATCGGTTTACTAGAAGAAGCCATAAAATAAAGGGTATCGTTCATGACTACTGCAGTTGGAGCATAATCTTCTAAAGGGAGGTCTTCTGAAGTAATTAAATCCCAATTAATTAAATTATCTGAATGCCAATAACCTCCGGACTTGGATGCAAAAAGGTAATAAGCATCCTTGAACAAAACCATGGTAGGATCTGCCGCTTCGCGTCTCGATGGAGGATCGAGGCAAAAGCGATAGTTCAAGTCCATCGGATTGCATATTGTGGTTTGATTTGCTTCATTTAAATTCCTCTTTTGTGAACAGGCTATTCCCGATATTAATATTACAACCAGAAAAACAATAAAAAGCGATGATTTTTTTAGTTGAGTCATTCTCTTTTATTTTAAAATGATGTTGCTATATTTTTAAAGCCGTATCCTGCTTCTTTATTTTTGGGGTGATCTTTTTTTATCCAATTACGACACCTTCTTTTTTACTTCTCTTATAGGCTTGACTTCCATACCAGGCTACGACCATGAAGCAGATGAGCGGTAGAATAAACGATGCATTAACAGCAGGGAATGATTTACCTATAGTACCCCGATCGATGATGGATGCTTGGAGTGGTGGTAATATCGAACCGCCCAAAATGGCCATAATCAGGCCGGCAGCACCAAATTTGGCATCTTCGCCCATCCCTTTCAAGGCGATGCCATAAATGGTTGGGAACATGAGCGACATGCATGCCGATACAGCTACCAGACAGTAAAGTCCATGAATATCCTGAAAAAAGATGACACCAAGTATAAAAATACCACCTGCAATGGCCAGTGTGCGAAGCAATTTCCCCGGATTAAAGAATTTGAGCAGGTAGGTACAAATGAACCGACTGGTGCAGAAAATAATCATGGCAAGGATGTTGTATTTTTGCGACAGTACTTCGGCTGCTTGTTCTTCCATACCTTGCGCCATGAAAACGCGTGTTCCATACTGAATGATGAATGTCCAGCACATGATTTGTGCTCCCACATAAAAAAATTGGGCAATTACGCCTTGTCGGTAATTGGGAATAGAGAATATTCGCTTTAATGTGGGGAAAAAATTGATTTCTTTCGATGAGTCTCCATTTTCGGGCATCTTTGTCAACAGAATAACGATAAACATGAAAGCTACAATTCCTCCTATGGCAAGATAAGGATGAATGAGAATGGATAGATCGGATTGTTTCAGTGCTTCAAACTCAACTTCACTGAGCGCTGCCCGTTCTGTTGTACTCATGGGATTCAACCGGGCTTGAATAAAATTCATTGCCACATACATTCCGGCCAGTGACCCTAACGGATTGAATGATTGTGCCAGATTAAGGCGTCGTGTGGCCGTTTCTTCCGGACCCATTGTTAAAATATAAGGGTTGGCGCTGGTTTCGAGAAACGACAATCCGCAAGTGAGAATGAAGTAAGCCAAAAGAAATGGATAGTAATTTCCCGATATTTTTGCGGGGAAGAATAAAAATGCACCGATGGCATATAATCCCAATCCCATCAAAATGCCTGCTTTGTAAGAGTATTTCCTGATAAATATGGCAGCAGGGAATGCCATTGCAAAATATCCTCCATAGAATGCCATTTGCACCAATGCACCTTCAGTCACACTCATCCGGAAAATTTTGGAAAATGCTTTCACCATAGGATTGGTGATATCGTTGGCAAATCCCCACAATGCAAAACAGCAGGTAACAAGGATAAAAGGAACAAGAAAGTTCTCACTGTTTTTCTTGAGAAGGGGTTGTTTTACTTTTTCCATTTCTTGTTAATATTTACAGGTAAACGACATTCAGCCTACGGGTTTTTATTTGTTATGCCATTGCTGAATGTCGTCTTACCGATTTCTTTTTTCTTTGGTTTACATGCTTGGTTTACTTATTTATAAATTGGTCCGAAATTTTTGCATGCACGAAAATCGGCTCCTTCTTTTTCCATTCCGAAAGCGTTCCATGCCGAGGGACGGAAAATAGTGCTCTCTTCCACGTTATGCATGCATACGGGGATGCGGAGAATCGAAGCCAAAGTAATCAAATCTTTACCAATATGTCCGTAACTGATGGCTCCGTGATTGGCACCCCAGTTGTTCATCACCGAATAAACGTCTTTGAAGGCACCTTTGCCTGTGAGACGTGGTGCAAACCATGTGGTAGGCCAGGTTTTATCGGTACGTTTGTTGAGTATATCGTGCACTTCGGGATCGAGATCCACCGTCCAGCCTTCAGCCAGCTGTAAAACGGGACCTAGTCCGTCCACAATGTTCACACGCGACATTGTTACAGGCATTTCACCGCGTGTCAGGAAGGTGGACGAAAAACCTCCTCCACGAAAATAATCGCGATCGGCAGGAGACCAGGTAGTGGCGGCCAGGCAGGCTTCCACTTCTTCTTGAGTGATGTTCCATGGTTCTTTCATGGCCGGTTGCCCGTTTAATGTCTGTCGACCGGTGCCGTCAAGTGTGGTCGCTCCCGAATTGATAAGATGGATAACCCCGTTTGCTGCTAATCCTGTAAGTTCCTTTCCGGTAACGCGCTTAACAGCTTGCGGGCTCCAATAAGTGCGAACATCGGAAAAGATTTGTGCTTTATTGGTCAGCAAATGATTGAACAGCATGGCAACGCCGTTCAGTGAATCGTTTTCTGTGGCCAAGAGATAGGTTTCTCGTATGCCGTTCCAGTCGAATGAGCTATTTAAGATGGTTTCACTGAAGTCGCCATTAGGGAGGAAATCGGTCCATTGGCGTTGCCCCTGAAATCCGGCTAGGATGGCATTATGCCCAATAGCTTCTTCTTTGAACCCCATTTCTCTGAGTTTGGGATTGCCTTTCATGAGGTCGCGAATAATGATGGTCATTTTTACCACAAACTCCCAGTCTTTGTCTTTTTCGGCACGACTTTTTTGTTTTTCAGGACGATTATAATCTGTTCCTTCGTTTACCTTACAGTATTTTTCTGTCCATGCCATTGCTCTTTCGAACTCTTTGTGATCGTATATCCCCTCTTTCATGCGACGGATAATTTCAATGGATTCCACAGATTCGTTTCGCATACCCAGGTATTTTTGAAAGAAATCGTGATTGACAATCGATCCGGCGATACCCATCGATACACTGCCGATGGAAAGATACGATTTTCCTCTCATGGTAGCTGTTGCTTGAGCTGCACGGGCAAAACGAAGGATCTTTTCCGCAACGTCTTCGGGAATCGAATTATCGTCAATGTCCTGAACATCGTGTCCGTAAATACCGAAAGCGGGTAATCCTTTTTGTGCATGAGCTGCCAGAACAGCTGCCAGATAAACAGCACCCGGGCGTTCCGTCCCATTAAATCCCCAAACGGCTTTCGGATAATGAGGATTCATGTCCATGGTTTCTGTTCCGTAGCACCAACTAGCGGTTACAGTGATAGTAGAACCCACCCCTTCGCGTTCGAATTTTTCGGCACAGGCGGCACTTTCTCCGACGCGGCCGATGGTAGTGTCGGAAATAACACATTCAACGGGACTCCCGTCGCCGTTTTTCAGATTGGAACTGATGAGTTCGGCTATGCCTTTTGCCAGACTCATTGTTTTTTCTTCGAGGCTTTCCCTTACGCCTCCCTGACGCCCGTCTATCGTGGGGCGGATACCGATTTTCGGATATTTTTCCATTGTTGTTGTATTTTAATTGTACATTTATTTTTAATTTTCGGCACTTTGTCGGAGCCTGATATTGAAAATTGTCCTGCTTTCGGGAAAGCAAAACATGTTTTGGTCAAATTGAATTTCTGCGGTATACATGTGTTGGCAGATAATGTTGAATTTTTTTTCCTGTCAGAGCAAAATCTGCTGCGATGCTCCCCATTAGATTGAAATCGACGCTGATGCTGCTCACACCATCGCCGATGACTTCATAAAAGGGATTTTCGTTGTATGCGAGAAGACCAAAATCTTTTCCCATTTTCATATTATTTGATCTCGCCCGCTTGACAATTTCAACTACATCTGTTTGTTTAATGACGAGATAACAACAATTCTGTTGAACAGGAGTTGTTTCCGTTATTTCATCAATGATTTCGAAGTCGAATCCGTTGTCAATACAAAATTTTGAAAAATAGATTTTGCTGCTTTGCGGATGTTTATGATGTTTGTTAAAAACGAATATTAGTTTTTTATACCCTGACAATTCCTTTTTCAACGATTCGAGCGCATGATAGAAACTTTCATCGAAGTCTTGGCATACGTACGAATAATCTTTTTTGTCGAATTTGCCGAAATCGAGCAGCAACAGGCGATCCTTGTCGATTTTTTTGAGAACTTCGGAAAATTTTTCGTTGTCATAATTCATTACAATATAACGGTTATATTTTCCGTATGCTTCATTAATAATGGTGTTGAACAAACTTTCGTTGTATTGATGGAACCATAAGTCTACAGTAAAACTTTCCGAAAGTTTCTTAATCAAACTGTTGTATAATGCTTCTTTAAATGGTGTGTATTCATCGAGCAATAGAAAAATATAAGTTAACTGGTTCAAAACATAATAATTTTTCCCCTGAATAGAATCGATAATCCCTTTCTTTTTTAATATCATCAAAGCCTTGAAAACAGTATCACGCGAGACATGGTATTTTTTGCTCAGAAAATTTATAGATGGAAGTTTTTCTCCCACCTTATATTCGTTCATGGCTATAGATTGCCTGATAAAATCGGCCATTTGTTGAACCTTGGTGCTGCTATGATTGAACTTTAAACCCATGAAAAAATAATAACTGTGCTGAGCTTATCTGAACCCAAAAATAATGGGTTTAACCATAAACAAGAAATTATTTTATATGTTTTGTAACATGATTTGCATAAATTCAAAAAATTAACCGGCAACACACTTCACAGGGTTTTGCCGGTTTTGGAAAATCAAAAAGTCATATAAGAAATAGAACTAATCGGTACAGTTTTTTATTAATAGTATTCGCTTGATGAAATCGTATAAATATGTTTTTCGCTTTTGGCACTCTTAGGCGCAGTGTCGTTATAGCGGTAAACTAAATTGAATGTTTTTTCTCTTTCCCAGTCTTTTACTTTAATTGTTAATAGAACTGAGTCGACCGTTGGTACTCTCAGTGATCTCAGGTCAAAGCACACTAAACCTTCATAAAGGCGCGTATTTAAGCTTTGATAAGAATTGTGCCTGAATTCCAAATGAATTTTTCCGTCATCAGGTGGGGCAACGAGGGTATTTTTTACCAAATTAATGGCATGAGGTTTTACTCCTCCATAGTTGAAAAAGAAATCTACATTCAGGAAATCGCTTCCCACCCATATGCTGTTTATTTTTACAGGATCGTTGCCTATACTGTCGGCATTTTCAGCCGTAAGAAGGATGGGGCTTTTGGTGAGAATATCCCAAATATCGTTTATTTTGATTGAATAATTGTAGTTGTTTTCTTTTTCGGAAAGGACGGTGTAATTCACAAAAACACGTTGTCCGTTTTTACCTACGTAACGTACATCCGTAGCCAGAGGCCATAATCGTGTTCCATCATCTAATCTAAGAACAAAAGTTTCGTCATCTTGAACTTCAACGGTAGCGATGTCAAACAGATAATTACCGGAATTGCTATCATCACAGGAAAAAGCAGTAAAAAATATAGCAATTGCCACAATAGAGGAAACAAAATAATTTTTCATAGATCGATCGTTTTTTCGCACTGACTTCTAATTAAGAAGATGGGAAAAGCGAAAAAACGCTGCATGAGAAAAGGAAAATTTTTAGGATTTAGTTTTTATTAACCTTTTGGATAGATTTTTTTAATCATATCTGGACGCTGAATTCTCTTTAATTCTGAAATTATAACCGGTTTGTTTGAGGGTTGATGCCAGAAAAAGAATCGGTGTTGGGCATTTTTTTCTTTTTTTGTTCGAGCAGTATATATTGGTTCAAGGGTATAAGGGTGATAACCGGTATAATAAATTTCGGTTGCCAATGTCATAGGTGAAGGTGTAAAATCTTGTACTTGTTCGGGTTTTAACTTTAGGTTTTTGATGGTTGCTGCCAATTCTGCCATATCCAAGAGGGTACAACCGGGGTGTGAGGAGATAAAATAGGGTATAAGTTGCTGATTTAAGTGATGCTTCTGATTTATTGAGTCAAAGATTTTTTTAAATTGGATGAACTGGTCGAACGAGGGCTTTCGCATAATCTGTAATACATTGTCCGATGTGTGTTCTGGTGCTACTTTTAATCTTCCCGAAACGTGACGAGTAATCAGTTCTTCGATATAGTTTTTTGTGGCTCGATCGGTTTGTTCATTGTTACTTTTGTGCAAGAGCATATCGTAGCGAATGCCGCTACTGATGAACGCTTTTTTAACTCCAGCTACATTATTTACTGCATGATAAATTTCCAATAAAGCTGAATGATCGGTGTTTAGATTAAAACAAATTTCCGGGAAAATACAGGAGGGTTTTTTACATTTTTCGCAAAGGGCAGAATCTTTTCCTCTCATGCGATACATGTTTGCCGATGGGCCGCCGAGATCACTGATGTAGCCTTTAAAATCGGGCATTTCCGTGATTTTTTTTACTTCGTTGAGGATGGATTGCTTAGATCGTGAAGCAATAAATTTTCCCTGATGCGCCGAAATGGTGCAGAAAGCGCATCCGCCAAAACAACCACGATGCAGATTTACCGAAAATTTGATCATTTCGTATGCCGGAATATGTTTCCCTCTGTATTTAGGGTGAGGCAAGCGGGTGTAGGGAAGGTCGAACGATGCGTCGATTTCTTTTTCGGTCATCGGTAAAAATGGAGGGTTTACAACAAGTGTTTTATCGTCCACATCTTGCAAAAGGCGGGCAGCACGCAAGCGGTTGGATTGTTCTTCTACCACGCGAAAGTTCTGTGCTTGTTTTTGTTTGTTGTGTAAACATTCTTCATGTGAAAAAAGACGCATTTCTTCCGTAAATAAGTTGCGTGGAACAGAATTTTTAGGGACAAGAAAGGCCGTTTGGGGAATGTCGTAAATTTCGTTTATTCTTTTGCCGTTTTTTATCTCTTTGACGAGTTGTTTTAGGGGTTGTTCGCCCATTCCGTAAATTAAAAGATCTGCACCGGAGTCGGCAAGAATAGTTTTATGTAACCGATCATCCCAATAGTCATAGTGGGTAATACGACGAAGAGAGGCCTCGATACCTCCGATTACGATAGGAACGTCAGGATAAAGATCCTTGAGAATATTGGCATAAACGATGGTTGTTCTATCGGGACGCATATCAGGACGCTCATCAGCTGTGTAAGCATCGTTCGATCTAAGGCGTTTATTGGCGGTATAGCGATTCATCATGGAATCCATGGCTCCGGCCGAAATAGCAAAAAATAATCGTGGTATACCTAGTTTTTTGAAATCACGCAAATCGTCACGCCAGTTGGGTTGAGGAACAATAGCAACACGTAAACCTTCTTTTTCGAGCAGTCTTCCTATGACTGCTGCTCCAAATGCAGGGTGATCGATATATGCATCACCCGAAAACAAAATTACGTCAACATAATCCCATCCCCGCATTTTCATTTCTTTTTTTGTTGTAGGCAGCCAATCGGTTAGTCGCAATGATTCGTAATTCATGTGTAATGTTTGAAAAATTGTCGCTATGAAGATACTGAAAATAGGAGGAAGATAAAAAGGATTTTTTGTGTTTTTGAAATTACAAAAAAGAGCGATGTTTAAATCGCTCCTTGTTCAACCAGGACGCAGGCCCGCTCGGTTAATCGATCTTTTCCGTAAGGATCATACCTTACTTTTAGACTATTTCCAAATAGTTTTGCAAATACATTGTAAGTCCACGCCTTAAAACTCCCCATGAAAGCATCGATAATGCCGTATGCCGATGTACTGGTTTCTCTGTCTACCAATTTTATAAGCAGTTGACCTTGTGAACGGGTTAGTTTACTCATATGAGGTTTATAGGTGTCGAAAAGATATTTTTCCATCGCTTCCAGGTGTTTTTGTCTTGCTTTTTCTGTAGGAAGTGTTTCCATATACTCATAAGTTTCAATAATGATGTGTGCTATCTCCTTAGCGTAAGGAAGCGTTTTCTTTACATCCCGAATCAGTTTGTTATATTGAATTACTTCTTTTTGAGATTTAAAACGAAGTGGGGAATATTTGACGAATTCCCGCAAAGTCATACATGCCACTGTATCACCTCCGATTAAAACAGCAGGATAGACATTTGGCATCAAGTATATGGTAGAACTATGGGATCCCCCTCTATTTGCATAATCGGCATAATGATACTGTGCTTTTGAAACTAAGGGCAAAAGCATCCATATTATCACTAGCAATATGTAAATAAAATTCCTCATAATTACAACAAAGATAATAGTATTGTTCTTTTTTCAGCCAAAAAATTGCGTTAAGTGTAGTTAATTAAAGTTCGGATTTAGAGATTGTTAAGTAAATATTTTTTTGATTGTTCATTCCTAATTAATTCATTATCTTTGCAACGTTTTTTAATAAGAAGAAGGAATGGATTATAACTTTGAAGAAATCGAAAAACGATGGCAACAATATTGGATTGATCATCAAACATATAAAGTAACAGAAGATCCTACGAAGCCAAAATATTATGTATTGGATATGTTTCCTTATCCCTCAGGAGCAGGACTACACGTAGGGCATCCGCTTGGCTATATTGCTTCGGATATTGTAGCAAGATATAAACGACTTCAAGGTTTCAATGTGTTGCATCCCATGGGTTTTGATGCTTTTGGATTGCCTGCCGAACAGTATGCTATACAAACCGGACAGCATCCTGCTATTACAACCTACAAAAATATTGCTCGTTATCGCGAACAATTGGATAAAATCGGTTTTTCGTATGATTGGAGTCGCGAGGTGATAACATGTGATCCTAAATATTACAAATGGACGCAGTGGGCATTTATCAAGATGTTTCATCATTATTACGATACCGAATTGCAGCGAGCAGAACCTATTGGAAAATTGATAAAACACTTTGAAGAAAGGGGCACAGAAGATATTCATGCCGAGGGAACCAAAGAATTGCATTTTACTGCAGAGGAATGGAAGGCAAAATCGGAAAAGGAACAACAGGAGATATTAATGAACTATCGTATTGCCTATTTAGGAGATACCATGGTGAATTGGTGTCCGCAATTGGGAACAGTGCTGGCTAACGATGAGGTGAGTGAAGGTTTTTCTATTCGTGGGGGATATCCGGTAGAGCAGAAAAAGATGCGCCAGTGGTGTTTGCGTGTTTCAGCTTATGCTCAGCGGTTGCTGGATGGTCTTGATAAAATAGATTGGACAGATTCTTTGAAAGAAACGCAACGCAATTGGATTGGTCGTTCCGAAGGTGCAGTAGTTCATTTCAACACCCAAAACGGTGTTTCTTTCGATGTGTTTACAACGCGTCCGGATACCATTTTTGGTGTTACGTTTATGGTGTTGGCTCCCGAGAGCGAACTGGTTGAGCAACTTGTAACAGATGAATATCGTGAGGCGGTTGATGCTTATTTGGAAAAAACAAAAAAGAGAACTGAGCGTGAACGGATAGCTGATAAAACGGTAAGTGGCGTCTTCTCGGGTTCTTATGCCATACACCCTTTTACAAAAGAGTTGTTACCTATATGGATTTCAGATTATGTTTTGGCGGGCTATGGCACAGGAGCTATTATGGCAGTACCTGCTCATGATAATCGAGATTATGCTTTTGCTAAGCAATTCAATTTACCTATTATTCCTTTGGTTGAGGGATGTGATGTATCGGAAGAGAGTTTCGATGCTAAAGAGGGTATTATGATAAATTCCGACTTTCTGAACGGCCTTACAGTGAACGAAGCCATTTCCGCCGCTATTGAAGAAATAGAGCGACGGGGAATAGGATACCGCAAGGTGAATTACCGTTTGCGTGATGCTATTTTTTCACGTCAACGTTATTGGGGAGAACCATTTCCTGTCTATTACAAAGATGGCATGCCTTATACACTCGATGAGAGTAAATTACCTCTTGAACTTCCCGAAATAGATAAATTTCTTCCCACCGAAACCGGAGAACCTCCTTTGGCAAGGGCAAAAAATTGGAAAACTGAGGAAGGGTATCCGCTTGAAGTTTCTACTATGCCGGGCTTTGCCGGATCATCAGCCTATTATCTTCGGTATATGGATCCTCACAATGATGAAGCTTTGGTTTCAAAAGAAGCAGTTGAATATTGGAGAAATGTCGATTTATATATCGGGGGGACTGAACATGCTACGGGTCACCTTATTTATAGCCGTTTTTGGAACAAATTTCTTTTTGATCTTGGGGTATCGTGTGTAGAGGAACCTTTCCAAAAACTTATTAACCAAGGGATGATTCAAGGGCGTAGTAATTTTGTATATCGAATAAAAAACACCAATACTTTTGTTTCTTTCAATTTGAAAGATCAGTATGACACAATGCCTATTCATGTTGATATCAGTATAGTGCATAACGATGTTTTGGACATTGAAGCTTTTCGCAACTGGAGCCCCGAATATAAAGATGCCGAATTTATTCTTGAAGATGGAAAATATATCTGCGGATGGGTAGTGGAGAAAATGTCCAAATCTA
>JAAZMQ010000226.1 GCA_012798745.1 Bacteroidales bacterium | reverse complement strand
TTGCCGAACGAGGGATGGATTGGATGTATGCAAACTGCTCTACTACCGCCCAACGAGGTGCATTGGATTGGATGGGGCCTTTTCACGATGCCGTGAAACCCGTTTTCGAAAAATTATACAACGAGGTGGCCAGCGGAAACGAAGCTCAACGTTCTATCGATTCCAACTCGCAACCCGATTATCGCGAAAAACTGGAAGAAGAACTGAAAGCCTTACGCGAAAGCGAAATGTGGCAGACAGGCGCGGTAGTTAGGAAACTAAGACCCGAAAACAATTAAACCTCAGAGAGAATCCACTAGAAATAATCACGGGGTAGACTTCACAACCTACCCCGTGATTTGGTTTATAACCATTTTACAAACAAAAGTATGAAAACCTTTGCGGGAAAAATTACCTTAATCTATCTCTTCTTCCTTTGTCAAATCCAACTTTTCATCGTCTTTCCCGCGATCAAAAAACATTTTGTTTAACGGATTCGCATGTGCTTCGTCGTACGCTTTACGATTATTGAAAATATCGATTGCCGTATAAATGGCCTGAAGAAACGAGTCGATTGAAGCCTGATTTTTCCCCACAATATCATAAGCTGTTCCATGATCGGGTGAAGTACGAACCACAGGCAATCCCGCAGTAAAATTAACACCCGATTCCATCGCAATGGCCTTAAATGGAATAAGTCCCTGATCGTGATACATGGCTAAAACAGCATCAAAATCCCGGAATCGTCCTGTTCCGAAAAACCCATCTGCAGCAAATGGACCCGAACAAAGGATGTTATCTTTTTTCTGCATTTCCTCAATCGCAGGGAGAATAATTTCCTGTTCTTCATTACCCAACAATCCGTTCTCACCCGCATGAGGATTCAGACTCAACACAGCAATTCGCGGATTTTCAACTCTAAAATCGCGTTTCAACGAATAATCCAATATTTTTATTTTCTCTTTAATCAATTCTGTCGAAATGGTTTTCGGCACCTCAGAAAGCGGCATATGCGTAGTTACGAGCGCCACGCGCAAAAATTCGGACACCATAATCATGAGTGCTTGTTCGCCTTTTTTCGCAAAACGCTCTTGCAAAAATTCGGTATGCCCGGGAAAACAAAAATCTTTACTTTGAATGGTATCCTTGCAAATAGGCAAGGTAACCAGTACATCAATATTATTCGCTTCCAAATCATTAACAGCACAATCAAGAGCGCGGAAAGCGGCTTCACCCGAAACATCGGTAGGCATCCCCATGTCAATTTTAACCTCTTCTCTTATACAATTAACAAAGTTTATTTTCCCATCCCTACACTCTTCGGCTTTGTCTATAAAATTGAAAGGCAACGGTTTACAATTAAGTACCTTTCTGTAATACGAAGCTGCTTTTGCCGATCCATAAATAACCGGCGTAAAAATATCCAACAATCGGCTATCGGAAAACGCTTTAAATATTATTTCATATCCAATACCATTCAGATCACCATGTGTAATACCTACTTTCACTCTTTTCGACATTTATTTATTCAAATTATATTTCTTCTCCTTAAATTGTTATTACGATTATTTTATTTTTTCTCCTTACTCTGCTCATTGGGATTAAGAATACTAATTGTATAAAACGAGGCTTCCAAACTACGCAATAAGTTACGTTTATTACCTTCGGGAGCATACACAAAAACATCCACCACAATCACCTTGTTGGTATAAGGATTTACAAACGCTTGCGCCACAAACGGTCCACCCATCATATCGGCAGTCATCTCCCATAATCCGCGTATTTCGGCTCGGAAAATACTGTCAATCACCAGTCTTCTGTAAAGAGGATCGTATTGCTTGGAAGTAGTCATTTGTGCATCAAAAGAGCCTTTGATATGTTCTCCCAATATACTGTCTCTGATAGCAATCAACGAATCTTTTTCAAACACTTTTTCCGTAACGTACGGGAATTGATAAATGACAATATCCTGACGCCCTCTAGCAGCATCGTTGGTAGCCCAATAAAAATCCTTGTCTTCAGTAACACGAGTTAATCCCGGTGGATAATGGATACTGATACCGAACTTTTCTCTTATATTTTTCTGCGGGGTTCCCGATTCCTCCTTGAGCCACTCTGCCGTCCGTTCCAATTCTTTGGTTACCAAATAATCGAGAATGCTTTGTTTCTTTTCCTCTACATAATTAACGAACGAAAGTGTATCCGGAGCTTTAATCGTCATAATCACTTGTCCGTAAGCATATTTATCTATCTCCGCAGTAACCTTCGGAGTAGAATAAATATTCGAAATTTCCG
>JAAZMQ010000386.1 GCA_012798745.1 Bacteroidales bacterium | reverse complement strand
TATGATAAACAAAATGACAGACTAATATTCAATTTTGACGATATGATTCAGTTCGGATATTTAGCGCTCAACGACAGTATCTTTGATTAGGTAACAAGCATGATGAAGAACTACATAAACTTTCTTCGAGTAAATATCAATTATTTTATGGGAAGAACCAGATATTCGTCGTTTGCGATATTGCTACTGATTATCAATTGCTTCTTGAGTTGTAGTGACAAAGGCGATAAAAACCTCGAAGAAAAGTTTAAAAGGAGCAAAGAATTAAACCATGAGGTTGTTACGATCAAAGATAATGAAATTTATTCCAAAATATACCAGCTATTGATCAATAAAAATCATCTCATTGCTCATGACTATAATGGAGAGTATTTCTTTTCATTAACAGATATAAACAGCGGCGACATTATAGCCCGTTTCGGTAAAAAAGGACAAGGACCAAATGAAGTCATAACGATGCCCCAGATATTGACATTGGTAGGTAATATTCTATATTTTTATGATATCGATCGAGATATCTTATTTTCGATAAATTGCAATAATGGAAGTAATTATATCCCTCAAAAGATCATTGATTTTGACAAAAATAAGAAAATTATGAGAGTATTGCCTATTGCCGATAGAAAATACGTTGCACTGGGAGGATTTGATGATGGCAGGTATTTATTATTGGATGAAAATGGACATGAAATTTCCTGTTATTTCGATTATCCTAATTTTGAAGGAGACGAGCACTTTACCAATTATCATAAAGCCTTTGCATTTCGAGGAAATTTAATGAGAAGGCCTGATGGTAAAAGATTTTTCTTTGCTGCACGAGATTCTGAATTATTTGAGATTATTGAGATGAATGAAAACGATGAACTAAATAAAGTTTTTAGTTTTCAGGGAGAAATGGCAAAATACGTTCCGTTTGGCGATGGAATAAAAACAGTTTCTGTTGCGACAAAGAGAGAATCCAAAATGTTTTTCATAGATGCCAATTGCACGCAGAATTATATTTATCTCTTATATTCAAATAAAGTAATAGGCAACAATCTTTTTAATGCGTTCAGGAGCAATAAAATCCTTGTTTTTGATTGGAACGGCAAACCTGTTACTTCATTGCATTTGGATATTGAAGTAAGTTATATTGCTATTGATGAAAACGATAAAAATTTATATGCTTATGATCAAGAAAATGAACATCTTGTTAAATTTGAGCTCATTTAATTTTATATCAGAATTATAGTTTATGTCAAAGCATTCAACAAGAATGCATGTGGATATCTTTGTCTGCATCTTTTTTGCTTGCACGGCATTCTATTACAATTATCGGGAGAATTTATCTCCTGATCGTTTTTTATTCGTCATTCAGCTGTGTACCTTTTGGTTTATCCTGAGGATTTTAGTTCACTTTTTCCCCGTCCTTAAAACAGGGATGCCCTACCTTATTTTATTGGCAGGTTACGGAGTGAGCAAAAGTGTGAATGGCAATGCCGATCTTTCTCTGTTGGCATTGAGTAATGTGGAAGCGTTGGCTAACGATGAAGC
>JAAZMQ010000225.1 GCA_012798745.1 Bacteroidales bacterium | reverse complement strand
TTTGTTTGGTTAAATATTTTTGCATTCATCGCTGCTATCTTATTTTGGATTAGATCGGCAGAAAAGATAGTTTATATTTATCATTTTATTAACTTTGTAGTCCTAACAGCATTTCTCATGCTGTGGTGGCTTATACCCCAACAGTTGCCATTGGTAACAATCTTGTTTTCAATGAGTTTGTGGTTAAGGTCGGGAACAAATGTGTGGGTGTCGAAAAAAAGACAATCAAGAAATGAACGGTATGCATCGTTTAAATACATGAAAGCAGGGTGGGGGGAATGATTTTTAGCATGGTTTTTGTTCTATATTAATGACTGTAAGATTGATAGTGTAAAAAGAATGATTTGGATTGTATCGTCACTGGTAGCTTTTTTTTCCATTGCATCGCTGTATGCACAAAATGTTTCGGAAGAACCACCTAAATTGGTAATCGGTATAACCATTGATCAATTGCGTGGAGATTATTTGAAAATGTTTAACCAAACTTTTGGAGAAAAAGGATTTAAACGTTTGCTGAATGAGGGATTGGTTTATAGCGATATAAAATACGATTTTCCACATCCCGACTTGGCTTCGTCCATCACAACTGTTTACACGGGCACCTATCCGTTTTATCACGGCATTGTGGGAGAAAAAAAATACGCAAAGGAAACCAACCAAGAAGTATCTTCTTTTTTCGATCGCAAATGTAATGGAGTTTATACTACAGACCAATTATCGCCGACATCAATAAAAGTATCTACTTTAACAGACGAACTGAAAATTGCATCGGTGGGTAAATCCGATGTATATGCTTTTGCGCCGAATGCTCCGGCAGCACTGGCAAGTGGGGGACATGCTGCAAGTGGAGTATACTGGATTGACGATTACAACGGCAAATGGGCAAGTTCTTCTTTTTATAAAACACAATATAACATTGTAGATCAACACAATAGGAGCAACCAGTCGCTAAGCATAAATATTAGCACATTTACTTGGCGACCGGCTATCGATATTTCGAATTACAAGGCTTTTCCATATACCCAAAACGTCTATAATTTTCAGCATTATTTCGGAAAAGATAAAACAAAGCAGTTCAAACTGTTTAAACAATCGCCTCTTGTGAATACCGAAGTGCGAAAGATGGCTGAAAAAATATTGGATACCGGGGCGATAGGAAAACATTCGTATCCCGATTTTTTGGCATTGACTTTTTATGCCGGCAATTACGAAGATGCCCTGGATAAAAATTATTCGCTGGAAATACAAGATACCTATTGTCGCCTTGATCAAGAAATTGCCCAATTGTTGGAAACCGTGGAAAAAACAGTGGGATTGGATAAAACGCTGATTTTTGTGGTTCCAACCGGTTATTATAACGAACAGGAAATTTATCCCGACGAATTGACGCTTGCGGGAGGAAAATTTTATCCGGAACGTACCCGGGCGATGTTGAATATGTATCTGATGGCTATCTATGGAAATGCTCAATGGATAACAAAATATTACGATGAACAACTGTTTTTCGACCGAAAACAGTTAGACGACAAGAAAATCGATGTGATCGATTTTCAAAAATGTGCTGCAGAATTTTTGGTGCAGTTTGCAGGTGTACAAGATGTAATTACATCGCATCAAATGCTCCACGGAGCTTACAATCAAACCGTCCGTTTTTATCGGAACGGTTACTACAAAGGTATATCGGGCGATCTATTTGTGGAGCTTCAACCCGGATGGCAGATAGTGACCGACGACCAATCGTCCGACAATAACCAAAAGATCAGGAATAGCGCGGTATCGGCACCGGTAATCTTCTTTGGAAACAACATAAAACCACAAAAAATATATCGAACCATTGAAGCAACCGAAATAGCTCCGTCAGTTGCTTATCGATTACGTATTCGCGCTCCTAATGCCGCACAAGAACCGATATTGAAAGAATTATTTTAAAGTGGTGTTTATTTTCTTCTTTTATCGTTTCTTCAAATAACTTTTATAATTGATTTCATATCAATAGTTTATATTTTTTAATTTGACTAATCAAAGCATACATTAATTTATGGGATTCAATAAATTTATATCAAAAATATTTGGTAGCAAAGCTCAACGAGATTTAAAAGAAATTAGTCCCGTTGTAGAAGAAATAAAGGCAATTTATCCGGAAATGGCCAAACTCTCGAATGATGAGCTTCGTGCCAAAACCAAAGAACTTGAAAGAAGAGTTCAAGACTATGTTGTCGAAGAAAAAGCCCAAATCGAAGAACTAAAAGCAAACCTGGAAAATATTGATTTGGAAGAAAAAGAGAAAATTTGGCAACAAATTGATAAGATAGAAGACGAAATTCTTGAAAAATACGAAAAGATTTTGGATGAAATTCTTCCGGAGGCTTTTGCAATAATGAAAGATACAGCGCGCCGTTTTAAAGAGAACGAAGAATTGGTGGTGACGGCTACCGATTTTGACCGTGAGTTGGCCGCAACGCACGACTTTGTTCGGATTGAAGGCGATAAAGCCATCTATAAAAATCGCTGGATGGCGGGAGGTAACGAAATTACCTGGGATATGGTACACTACGATGTGCAGCTGTTTGGTGGCGTTGTGCTTCACAAAGGAAAAATTGCCGAGATGGCTACAGGTGAAGGAAAAACATTGGTTGCAACACTCCCTGTCTTTTTGAATGCGCTTACACACAACGGAGTACACGTGGTTACAGTGAACGATTACCTGTCGAAACGCGATGCGGAATGGATGGGACCGCTGTATATGTTCCACGGCCTGTCGGTGGATTGCATCGATAAACACGAACCAAATTCCGAAGCACGACGCAGAGCATACGAAGCCGATATTACTTTTGGAACAAACAACGAATTCGGGTTCGACTATCTGCGCGACAACATGGCGCTATCGCCGAAAGACCTTGTGCAGCGTAAACTCAATTATGCCATTGTGGACGAGGTGGACTCGGTGTTGATTGATGATGCGCGTACGCCTTTGATTATATCGGGACCTGTACCAAAAGGCGATGATCAACTTTTTGAGACGTTTCGCCCACAGGTAGAAATGTTGGTTAAAGCACAACGCGAACTGACAACGCGCCTGCTTGCAGAAGCTAAAACAAAAATGGCATCGGAAGACAAAAAGGAACAAGAAGAAGGTACATTGCTCTTATATCGTTCCTTCAAAGGTATGCCGAAATACAAACCGTTGATTAAGTTTTTGAGCGAACCCGGCGTTAAAGCAGCTATGCTTAAAACCGAAGAATTTTACATGCAAGATCAGATGCGCAATATGCACATCGTGACAGACCCCTTGTATTTCATAATCGACGAGAAAAACAATACCGTAGAACTTACGGAAAAGGGAATTGACCTGCTGTCAAGAAAAACAGACGATCCCTTGTTCTTTGTCTTACCGGATATCGGAACGCAATTGGCCGAGCTGGAAAACGAAAACCTTACAGAAGAAGAAAAAATAGCAAAAAAAGACGAACTGCTCCAGAATTATGCCATAAAATCGGAACGGGTGCATACCATCAATCAGTTGTTGAAGGCTTATACCTTATTTGATAAAGACGACGAATACGTGGTAATAGATAATAAGGTGAAAATTGTGGATGAACAAACGGGACGTATCATGGAAGGCCGCCGTTATTCCGATGGGTTGCATCAAGCCATTGAAGCCAAGGAACGGGTGAAAGTGGAAGCTGCAACACAAACTTTTGCAACCATTACCCTGCAAAATTATTTCCGAATGTATCATAAATTGGCAGGTATGACCGGTACGGCCGAAACAGAAGCAGGCGAATTTTGGGATATCTACAAATTGGATGTGGTGGTGATCCCAACCAATGAGCCGGTTATCCGTATCGATATGAACGACCGAATTTATCGTACAAAACGCGAGAAATATAATGCGGTCATCGAGGAAATCGAGGAAATGATTGAGCAGGGGAGACCGGTTCTGGTGGGTACAACATCGGTTGAAACATCGGAATTGTTGAGCAGAATGCTTACCCTGCGAAAAATTAAACATAGCGTACTGAACGCCAAACTGCATCAACGCGAAGCCGAAATAGTGGCCAATGCCGGACAAAAAGGAGTGGTTACGATTGCCACTAACATGGCAGGACGTGGTACCGATATAAAACTCTCACAGGAAGTTCGTGAAGCAGGGGGATTGGCAATTATCGGCACCGAACGTCACGAGTCTCGTAGAGTCGATCGTCAGTTGCGCGGACGTGCCGGACGTCAGGGTGATCCCGGATCGTCGGTATTTTTCGTTTCGCTGGAAGACGATCTCATGCGTCTGTTTGCAACCGAAAGAATTGCCGGTTTGATGGACCGTATGGGATTTAAAGAAGGGGATGTGCTGGAACACGATATGCTGAGCAAATCGGTTGAACGAGCACAAAAGAAAGTGGAAGAAAACAACTTCGGAATTCGCAAACGTTTGCTCGAATACGACGACGTGATGAATGCCCAGCTTGAAGTCATCTACAAACGCAGAAGACATGCCCTGATTGGTGAACGTATCGAGATGGATGTCATTAATATGATACAAAATACCGTTAATCGAATTGTTGAAGAAAACGAGGACGATTACGAAAGCATGAAAATGGAATTGTATCGCATTATGGCAATCGAAATTCCGTTTACCGAAGAGGAAATGAAATCGATGAAACCGGCACAGCAAGCAGAAAAAATTTTCGAGAAAGCGCTGAACAGTTTTAAACGAAAAACAGATAAAATGGCCGAGATTGCACAACCTGTGATTAAACAAGTGTACGAAAGCCAAGGTGCTATGTATGAAAATATTCTTATCCCCATAACCGATGGAAAGAAAATTTACAACATAGCTACTAACTTGAAAGAAGCCTATGAAACGGGTTCGAAAGCGTTGGTGAAATCGTTCGAAAAAGCCATTTTGCTGCATACAATCGATGAACATTGGAAAGAGCACCTGCGCGAAATGGACGATTTGCGCCAATCGGTTCAAAATGTTACTTATGAACAAAAAGATCCGTTGTTGATTTATAAACTGGAGTCGTTTGAGCTTTTCAAAAGAATGGTTGAAGAAATAGATACCGAAGCTGTATCTATTTTGATGCGTGGACAAATTCCCATTCAAGATCCCGAGAATGTCAGACGAGCAGCACCGGAACGAAAAACCGATTACAGTAAATACCGTACCCGAAAAGATGAAATGGCCGGAGTGCTTAATCAAGGAGGAAACGGTGGAAAAGGTTCGAAACAACAAGAACGAAAAATGGAACCGGTACGGGTGGAAAAAAAGATCGGACGCAACGAGCCGTGTCCATGCGGAAGTGGTAAAAAATATAAACACTGTCACGGTCAATAAATCAGACTCATTAAAATAATGTCGTGTAATTATAAAACGTCATAGATTTGACTCTTGTAATAACCCGGAAAAATTTTTCATAGTTTTCCGGGTTGTTACATTATTTATCATCCGAAGTTCAAATAAAAAATACAATACTCCAAACTCCAACAGATGTTTTCAATAGCAATATCCGGTTGCAAAAAGACACCTAAGTTCAAATTAGAAGTGCGACATTGCGGTTGATGTTTTGCAATTATTTGGTTGAAAAAATGCATGAAAAATACAACGGTTTTTTTGTTAAATTCGATAAAAAGCAGTACCTTAGTAGAATATTATAACATCTCTGACAAGAATTGATAGATGCCTGTAAATAAAGCAAATACGTCTTGTAATTTTTAAAGAAAGATTTGGTAAATTAAACAATATAGTATGATTGATCAGGAAGAAAGAATCATTCAGATTAACATCGAAGACGAAATGAAATCGGCATACATCGATTATTCGATGTCTGTTATTGTTTCCAGAGCATTACCCGATGTGAGAGACGGACTTAAACCCGTTCACAGACGTATACTCTATGGTATGTACGAGTTGGGTAATACATCGGATAAACCCCATAAAAAATCTGCCCGAATCGTAGGAGAGGTGTTGGGAAAATACCATCCTCACGGCGACTCATCGGTTTATAATGCTATGGTGCGCATGGCGCAAGACTGGAGCATGCGCTATCCGCTGATTGACGGCCAAGGCAATATGGGCAGCATCGACGGCGATAGCCCTGCAGCTATGCGGTATACCGAAGCAAGACTAAACAAACTGGCCGAAGAAATGCTGCGCGATATCGATAAAGATACGGTGGATTTTCAATTGAATTTTGATGATACTCTCTATGAGCCAACTGTTCTCCCAACACGAATTCCCAACTTGCTGATTAACGGCTCGGCGGGAATCGCAGTAGGGATGGCTACCAATATAGCTCCCCATAATTTAACGGAATGCATTAACGGCATTATTGCTTATGTCGACAACCGCGATATCGATGTCAAAGGCCTTATGCAATATGTAAAAGCACCCGATTTTCCAACCGGTGGATACATATATGGATATGAAGGTGTAGAAGAGGCTTTTGAAACAGGAAGAGGACGGGTGGTTATTCGCGGAAAAGCCGAAATTGAAATCGGTAAAACCCACGACCAAATCATTATTACCGAAATCCCTTATATGGTAAACAAAGCCGACCTGATTAAGCATATTGCCGATTTGGTTACGGATAAAAAAATTGAAGGAATTTCGAATATTAACGATGAGAGTGACCGCCAAGGAATGCGTATCGTGATTGATATAAAACGCGATGCCAATGCCAATGTCGTATTAAATAAACTTTATAAACTCACTGCTTTGCAATCATCGTTTAATGTAAACAATATTGCTTTGGTAAAAGGACGCCCCCAAATGCTCAATCTGAAAGATATGATTGAGCAGTTTGTCGAGCACCGACACGAAGTGGTGATCAGAAGAACAAAATTCGACCTTAAAAAAGCAGAAGACAGAGCGCATATTCTGGAAGGTTTAATTATCGCATCGGACAATATAGACGAAGTAATTGCCATTATCCGTAGTTCGAGTAACCCGAAAGAAGCTATGGATCGATTGATAGAGCGTTTTCAACTGACTGAAGTTCAGGCTCGTGCAATAGTGGAAATGCGTCTGCGACAGTTAACGGGTTTAGAACAAGATAAACTTCATGCTGAATATGAAGAAGTCAAAAAACAAATCGAATACCTCAATGAAATACTGAGCAATGAAGAGCTCTGCATGCAAGTTATCAAAGATGAGCTTATTGAAATAAGAGATAAATACGGCGATGAACGCCGTTCGAAAATTATTTATTCGTCGGAAGAATTGAATCCCGAAGATTTTTTTGCCGATGACGAAATGATTATCACCATTTCGCACATGGGATATATCAAACGTACGCCTTTATCGGAGTTTCGCACACAAAACAGAGGTGGGGTAGGGTCCAAAGGATCCGAAACACGTGACGAGGATTTTGTGGAATTCATTTACCCGGCTACTAACCATAATTACATGCTTTTCTTTACACAAAAAGGGAAATGCTATTGGTTACGTGTTTACGAAATTCCCGAAGGCTCAAGAACATCTAAAGGAAGAGCGATACAAAACCTGCTGAATATTGACCCCGATGATGCGGTTACGGCTTTTGTGCGGGTACAGGGATTGGACGATGAGGAGTATATTAATTCGCATTACCTCCTTTTCTGCACTAAACAGGGAGTAGTGAAAAAAACGTTGCTAGAGGCTTACTCACGCCCGCGGCAAAATGGTGTAAATGCCATTACACTTAGGGAAGACGACCAGGTGATATCTGTACGTTTAACCGATGGAAATAAAGATGTTATATTAGCAAACAGAAATGGACGCGCTATCCGATTTCATGAATCGGATGTTCGTCCGATGGGACGTACAGCTACCGGCGTGAAAGGAATGACACTCGATGAAGATGGTGAAGACTGTATCATAGGGATGATTTGTATGGATCCGGATTCGGAAAATACTATCTTGGTTGTTTCGGAACAAGGGTACGGAAAACGAACCTACTTGAACGATGAAGATGGCGAGCCGGTATATCGCGTCACACGCAGAGGTGGAAAAGGAATTAAAACTCTGAATATTACAGAAAAAACGGGCAAATTGGTAGCTATTAAAAGTGTAACAGATGATAACGATTTAATGATAATTAACAAGTCTGGAATTGCAATACGCGTAAAAATTTCCGATATTCGCATCATGGGAAGAGCAACGCAAGGAGTTCGTCTTATCAATTTGGATAAACGAAACGATGAAATAGCGTCTGTTTGTAAAGTAAATTCAGAAGATCTGGAAGACAACGAAACAAATGAATTGAATGACGATGCTGATTCTGATTCTGATAAAGAATAATGCTTAGCATGGAAATTGTAAGAAATTAATTAATCGACTAAAAATAAATAAAATGAAAAAATTTCTTTTTTTTACCTTGATAGCAGTCTTTTCAGCGGGCACAATGTTCGCTCAAAAAAAAGTTTTGAAAGATGCTAAACGTGCTCTTGACAGTAATAATCTAGAAGAAGCACGAACATTGATTAAACAGGCTATTAACCATCCCGAAACCGCTAATGATCCGGAAACATGGAAACTTTATGGCGATATTGGGAACAAAGCCTTCGATAACGAAAGAATGAACCAAATGCTTGGTAAACCGGCAAATGAAAAAGTGATGTACGATGGGTTATTGGAGTCTTACTATCCTTATGTAAAAGCAGATTCCTTGGGGCAATTACCAGACGAAAAAGGTAAAGTAAAAAACAAGGTAAGAAAAGATATTTCATCCATTTTAAAAGCCAATCACCCTTATTATATCAACGGCGGCGTTTATTATAACGAACAAAAAGATTATTCCAAAGCAGCCGATTTTTTTGAAATATATTGGGATATACCTACTTTGCCGATGTTTGAAGAAGAAAAGGATGCATTTAACTTAGATAGCACTTATCAGATAATCAAATATTATGCAATTATTACGGCCATTCAGGCAGATGATCACGAAAGAGCATTGAGATTGATTCAACGCGCTCTTAAAGAACCTTTCATTGAAAATAGTGCTTATAAAGAAAGCGACTTGTATGAATTGTTGGCGAGTGAATATCTTGAAATAGGTGATTCTACTAAATTTATGGAAGTACTTTATGAAGGAGCTGAAAAATTTCCTGATAGCAAATATTTTATTCCTAATTTAATAAATATATTCATACGCCAAGGCGAGCACGAAAAAGCAATGGAATATTTGGATAAAGCCATTGCCAACGATCCGGCAAATGCCTGTGAACTAAATAGTGTAAAAGCTGCCTTGATGGTCGAAAGGAAAGATTATGCTGCTGCAGAAGTCGAATATAATAAAGCGCTTGAGCAAGATCCAAATTGCGAAAGAGCATTAGAAGGATTAGCTGTAAATTATATTCTTCAAGCTCAGGACATAAAAGAAGTGACATCGACCTTAACAAACCGACAGCAACAAATCGAAAACGATCAAAAAACATTGGAATTATATCAAAAAGCGTTGCCGTTGCTGGAGAAATACACAGAATTGTTAAAGGCACGTAATGCCGATGAATCTGAAATTAATTCTGCATTATTAAAATTAAGAAACGTATATTACAATTTGAGCCTTTTGGGTGTCGATAAATCTAAAGAACTTCAAGAGGTAGAAGCTCAACTTAATATTAATCAGTAATCTTATTAATATAATAAACAAAAAAAGCGATACTTTTATTTTGTATCGCTTTTTTTGTTTATTTAAAAAATAATCATGTGCCGACGCCGAATAAATATATTTCGGCTCTCAAGCATATCAGACTATAGAGTAGGAACGAAGTTAAACGTAGAAACAGAGCTAAACTAAAGTTAGGAATAAAAATAATTCCAACATTATAATTAAACATAATGGTAATTATGAAAAGCCGGTAGCTACCGAAAAATACATTTATGCTCCATGTATGGGAAATGAAATACAAGTTTGGGATTGGAATGGAAATCCAATTATTCAGTTTTCATTAAACCAACCATTTTGTACATTTGCTGTGTCAGAGAATAGAAAAAAGATCTATTTGATTTCTGCTAATGAAGATGATTACAATAAGATTTTTACGTTTGACATATCATATCTTTATTGAATTTAAAAATCATTATAATGAACTATAAATTTTCATTTTTCATACTATTTGCGTGTATTCTTTTTTCTGCATGCAATAAGAAGAATAAAGAAAATACGTATTCTGAATATCTATATATAGATAGATTCAAAGAAATTGAGGTTAACGACATTCCTCTAGATTTTGTCGATAATAAAAGATATATTCCTCTTTATTCTGATGATATTGATTTACAATTTAAAGACATATCAAAAATTACAATAAAGTATGATCTGATATATATTTTGGATATAGTTTCAAGACGGTTATTTCATCGTAGACATGTATCCGCACAAACTAATAGATAGATTGGAAAAAATTCATACCGATACCGAAAAAAAACTTATCGGACGAAATGAAAAATAAACTCGTTCAACTGCAAGGTTAGATACCACAGTAAGTATGATAGCCTACATTCTGTTATCTTTTCGATATCGGTATGAACATTACGAATCGATGGGAGAACTTTTCAGGGCAATGAATGCGGAATATTTGCAGCAGACGCTTGACGAACGTCTTTGGGGATTATTTTTGGAGTTGCTTCGAGAAATATGCGAAGCATTGGAAAAGGACATTGACGAACTGTTTGAGTTGATCATGAATTGTCCAAAGACGGCTGAATTAGTTTCAAAAATGCTTGTTCCTCCGCTTCAGGAAGCAGTTTGACGAAAATGGAATTATTAATATGTTGATAATTAGACAAAAAATAGCAAAATTGCACTTCTTTATTTTCTGTCTTTCAAATCTTTATAGCGAAGTGCGAAACTTTAGTAATTAACAAATAAGGGTTGCAGCAGGTATATTTTTCTTATAAATTAAATTGGCGTAATAGTCAAAAGTAAAAAAACTTTATTATGAAGAAATTTGTAATCGATATGCTGATCGCAATGCTAATAATAGCGTCTTGCACAGAAAGTAGTAAAGATAAAATCGTTAAATCTGTTGTAAACGATGGGGAAACTATTAAAATTTTTTTAGAAAAAGATATTGATAAGAATGAGAAAATTAATCTCGATTCATTGATTGAATCTATGGATTATATTACACCTCAACTTACCGATGAATCTATAATAGGTGAATATGATAAGATAATAGTGTGTGATGACAGATTCTTTATTATGGAAAATTCTATCAATAACAAATCTGTTTTTGTTTTTGATTTAAATGGTAAATATTTATCTAAAGTTAATTCAGTGAGACAAGGTCCTGGAGAATACATTACTATTCATGATTTTTACTATGATAGTAAAAATCAATTAATAGGTATATTAAGTCAATCGCAAATACTCAGATATGAATTGAATGGTACATTTAAAGATAAAATTAATTTGAGAAAGTATGCAATAAAAGAAATTGCATATGCCAATGAGCATGTATATGCTTATTGCCAACCTCAATGTAAATCTATTAATTGTTACTCAGTGTTAGTCCTTGACGAAAAATTTAATCCAATTTATGAAGATTATCCATTGCCAAAAAATCTTATAAATTTTCCATTCTTTTTTGAGAAAAGATCACTATACAGTAATGAAAATAATGTATATTTTAATGCTATCAATAATGATACTATATACAGGGTTAAAGATAATTATATGTGTGCTGAATTTGTAATAGATTTTGGAAAATACAAATTCCCAAATGAATATTTTAAAAACTTAGTAAAAGAAGGGGATAAATCAATAAAAAAGTTAGGTCAATTATATAGTTCTAAATATGTTCTATTTGGAATAAAAAATTATTTGATTTCCGACAACTATGTTTATGTAAGCTTTTTTAAAGATACTAAAATTTTTCTTTCTTTTTATTCTATAAATTCGAATACTACAAAGACTTTTGCATCTACTTATTTTCCGTCAACTGTTTTTCTTTTTGGTGAAATTAACTCATTACATAATAATAAATTCTATACCGTAATAGATAATGAATGGCTTGAATATCTTAAACACACTGAAGAAAGAGATAATATATCAAATCTTCCAGACGATAATTTAAGAAAAATACGCTATAATAAGGTTTTGAAAAATTTTAATCCCAATAATAATAGCATTATAGCTGTTTTCAAATTAAAGCCGTATTAATTAAAAAACTATTATAAAATGAAAAAATATTTAATATACTTATCCCATTGTGCTTTATAATGATTGGAATTGCATATTATTTATCTTCAAATAAAAAAACAAAGATTTAAAAGAAGATAAAGAGTTAAAATTCAATACATATTGTAAACTAAAGAATAGTAATAGTAATAATGATACTGTTCTAACCCTCTAAATCAGTGGACTGGATTAGTGATAAAAAACATTAATTTTGCGTATGAAAAGGACATGGAGTTTAGAAGAAAAAATTTCGATTCTCAAGGAAGCAGAAACGAACGGTGTTGTGGAAACCTATCGTAAACACGGTATCTATGCAACAACCTGTTATGAATGGAAAAAGAAATATAGCGAAGGCGGAGAGTCGGCTCTTTTGCCGGGTTATACCAAGCGGGAAAGAAAGGATGTCAAAAGACTTGAGAAGGAAAACAAACGGTTGAAAGGGAATATCGGGGCAACGAACAAGAAAAAAGGGAACAGAACAGAACAAAACAAACTTTTTTCTTCACCGGACAGAGGCCAAAATGGCTCTCTTCGCCGATTGAAGAATTTTATAATGGTCTGAACGACAAAGTTCA
>JAAZMQ010000370.1 GCA_012798745.1 Bacteroidales bacterium | reverse complement strand
TTCACCTTCAAAAACCGGATTATCAACCTTCCCTTCTATTACGAAAGATTTTTCTTTATTGCAGGAAAAGAATAAAAATAAAAAGATAAAACTTAAAAAAAACCTAAGTTGACACATATTCCCAATTTAATTATAAAAATGAAAGAGGATAAACAAACATACCCCCTTTCATTGAAAACATTTAAGGACATAAAAAATTTAGAACAAACAATACTGTAGTCATTCTTTGGGAGCAAACATATAAAACCATGCTTCACCCCAATCGTCTGTATTTGGCTGACTGGCAGAAAGATGAAGTTCGCTCTCTGTGATTTTCAGAACATCATATTTATAAAAAGGTAAATCATCATTATTAGGATCCCACCCAAAAGGAACAATCACATTTTGAGTAGTTAGAGTACCTACGCTCCAACCTTCAATTTTATTAATCATATCCAAATTAAAAGTCCCTTTAGTTTCTCCTGTTTTAGGCTTACTTTCCGATACAAGGGTAAGATGCTTGCCTCCATTGAGATCAAAAATCATGTAATCATTCAGCACTCCTTGCTCTTCAAGTTCCGCAGCATTCAACATCCACCAACACGGCTGGGTACATCCTTTATAACCACCATTCCCTGCGGGAGATGGTACACTTAAATCCCAACTCCAGCTTTTCCCCTCGGCAAAATTGGTTAACATTTCCCATTCCGGTTCAGGAAAAGCATCAGGATCCTGCATCGTTACAATTATTTCGTGTTCATCAAATACAATTCCTCCAGGAGTAGTTGCGGTAATTTTGATTTTATATTTCCCCGGAACCAAAATATGGACCGTATCTTTTTGACGAGTTGTGATACCCCAGGCATAATCCCATGAAAAAAGCACTTTTGGTGTTTTATTCTCTAAATAAATTACATAATCCATTTCTGGATTCTGTGTTATAGTATATTCAAATTCAGATGTTGGAACTATTGGTCCCAGTTTATCTCTCTTTTCTATTGGATCACATGCCACAAAAAACACAAATAATCCAATTAAATTACATAAAATTGATTTTTTCATATCATAAATTTTTTCTTTGGCACAACTAAATATACAATATATAAATTATTTAATATACAGGCGCATTAGGTCCCCATCCGGGATTCTGCTTTAAAACACCTCCGGATAGGCTGATTTCTCTTTCGGGAATTTGTATAAATCCTCTCGTTTCTACGCGGAAATCCATCTTTTTCTCACTCGGAACACCATTATTGATAATTGAAACACCTCCTTGACTGTCAATAATAGTCTTGATTTGTTCAAGATTACTTTGTCCGGCCCATCTCAAAATATCATGATATCTAAGCCCTTCAAAAGCCAGCTCATGCCTTCTTTCATTCTGAAGAGCCTGAAGAGAATAGCTATCTATTGAAGGCAACCCGGCCCTTTCTCTAACTTGATTTATACCATTCACAGTTTGCGTCAATTCAGAATGCATCAATAAAATATCCGCAAAACGAATCAGAATAATATCTTGCATATTATCTAGTTGGAAATCCCTTGTTGCTCCATATAGAAACACACTGTAATTAGACCACTGTGCATCCCTACATAAATTTATTGGCATATATTTCATCTGCCACAAACCGGTATCGTCCATTTGTTTATCATGTGGATCTGTTCCATAACCATAGTTGTCAACACCATGGATGGCAATTTCTGATGGATCTTTTACATTAATTACTGATCCTCTTTTTCGTAAGTCTTTATCAGACCAGTCATCCCAAAGTTTGGTATTGACAGTACTCATCCCCCAACCTTGACCTATCACTCCTTTATAGCTATAATCACGCCAACCATTGAATAAGTTCATCTGGTTACTATAATAAATACTAGTACCCCAATCAGCAAAAGTCGAAAACTTGAGCATAAACATGCTTTCTTCATTTCCACCTTCCTCTCCATACCATTCAAGATTATTATCTTCTGCATATTTGAATGGTTCGTCGGAATTTTTCGAAGTTGCAACAGCATAGGGCCACAAATTTCTAAAATCAGGCATTAATCGATATCCGCTTTTATTTATAACCTCTTCCAACCAATCAATCACTTGATCCTTGGAAATAGAACCAGCCTCTTCTCCTGCTAAAGGAAGGGTTTCTTGTTCATAGAATCCTGTATAAAACAAAAACACTCTGGCCATTAAAGCTTCTGCCACCCATTTATTTGCACGTCCAAGTTCTCCTTTAGGGGTAGAAGGAAATGTTTCGATGGCTTTTTTTAGATCCGAAGCTATTTGAGCATAAACATCCTTCGGATCAGCCTGTGGAAGATTAGCAGGTTCCGATTTCAAAACTAATGGAATATTCTCGAACATTCTCACCAAATCAAAATAAAACAATCCTCGTAGATAATAAGCTTCTCCTGTAATTTGGTTTTTAATCTGATCGGTAGAATACGTTGGCTTATCCAGATTTTCAATCAACATGTTCATCCTAAAAATACCTTGATAATATCTTTTCCACATACCTTCAAACATGCTCGGACCAATAATCTTAAATTCATCGATCGCTCTAGCACCTCTGTCATTATCTCCCATAGCTCCAAAACAGTCGTCGCTTAAAATATTACTAACAACAAAAGGATAGTTAAAAAGAACTGCTTCCTCGGGACAATCTACCAACACAAAATAACCCGCTGTAAGAGCCTGAAACATATCTTCCTCAGTTTCGTAAAAGGTGGCGTTGGTTTTTTGAGTTAAAGGCTCTGTATCAAGAAAGCTCTCCGAACAATTACTCAGCAATATGCCAATAAACACTATTAATAAGTAAATATATTTTTTCATAATCTTAATTTTAAAATTTAACGCTTACACCCATCAAAACAGTACGTGGTGAAGGATAATACCCAATATCTATACCTTTTGCCCAAGGATAATTACTATCATCGGTACTCGTACCTATTTCTGGATCCATTCCAATATATTTTGTAAAAGTATATACATTTTGACCGGTAATAAATAAACGTAACTGATCAAATGGCACATTCTTTAAAAGACGCTTAAAGTCATACCCAAAAGTAATATTACTCAACCGAAAATAATCAGCATTTTCAATAAAAATATCAGATACGTACTGCCAGTTTGGATGTGCTCCAAATATTAATCTGGGATACCTGTTTGATGAACCCTCACCATGCCATCTTTTAAAAATATTGGTAGTATAATTATTTAGCGGAGAATCCGCCCATCTTCTCCAACAACAAGCTATCTGATGGCCAAAAGCACCATTCCCTACAATACTTAAATCAAACCCTTTGAATTCAAAATTCATATTCAAACCAACAACATAATCCGGATTAGGATCTCCTATCATAACTTTATCAGCATCACTAATGACTCCGTCACCATTAGTATCGGCAAAAATAAGATCACCGGCCACAGCATTTGGCTGTATCACAACACCTTTTGAATTTTTATAATTCTTCACCTCTTCATCTGTTTGGAAAACGCCGAGTGTATTATATCCTCGAAAATACCCAATTGGATAACCTATTTGAGCTCTGAAAAGTTCTGTTGTCCCTTGTCCCAATACATGGTCTGGGCCATAAATAATACCTTCAGAATTAGCAATTCTAGTTACCTTATTTTTATTGTAAGAAACATTTACTCCAATATTATAATTAAAATCTTGAACTCTATCCCCCCAGCTCAATGCTACCTCAACACCTTTATTTTGTACATCTCCCCCATTAATATAAGGAGCACCTGTGCCAAAGGAGGCTAAATTGTCTGCCCTAACAAGCCAATCTTTTGTTGTCTTTTTGTACCAGTCTAAATTAAAGCCTAGCCTGTTACGCAAAAAGAATGCATCGATTCCTATGTTTATTTGTTCGGAAGTTTCCCACGTTATATCTGGATTAGGTAAAATATTAGGATATGCACCTATGTAGACTTTTTTCTTATCAGGACCAAAAAAGTAATTTACATTTTGGTAAGAAATGGTTGAAAGATATTGAAAAGAAGGGATTGCTTGATTACCATTTTGCCCCCAACTTACACGCAATTTCAGGAAATCGAAAACCCCACTTAAACTCTCCATAAAAGGTTCTTCTGTAATAATCCATCCTCCAGAAACAGAAGGAAAGTAACCCCAACGATTACCTCGTGCAAAATTCGAGGAACCATCTGCACGAAGGATTAGAGTAAATATATATTTTTTCAGATAATCATAATTGACACGTCCAAAATATGATAAAATTCCTCCTTCTCCCCACGGACTACTGGATAATTTAGTAGTTCCATCACTGTTAACTACCGGAGTATTGATTAACCACGCATATTTAAAATCTGTGAAAATACAATCAATATTGGTTCCTGAAATATCTTCACCCAAACCCCATTTTTCAGCAGACATACCCGCTAATACATTAAACGCATGCTGATTGTTAATGTCAAAATTATAATTTATGGTATTTTCCCACGTCCATCTGTAGCCATTACTCATATTATGAGAAACCTGATCATGATCTCTGAATACAGTAGTACTTAAATCATAAGTTGGAGTATAGCTACGCCATGAACTTGAACTCTTATTATATCCAAATTGGCTTCGATAAATCAAATTTTTAATAGGTTGTACTTCAACATAAATACTGCCATTTAAATCATAATTCTTAGATTTATTATATCCACGTTGATATTCCATAGAAGCAATTGGGTTTGCTTCCTGAGGATTCCAGGGTATGGCATAATGATATTCCCCATTTTCATCATACATAGGTAAAAAAGGGCTAGTTACAGTGCAACTGAAAATATCATTCCAATACTGATTACCCGTTCCAATACCACGCTGTGTTGTATAATGATAACGCAATCTTTCACCAACTTTCAAGACATCAAAAGTATCCGAAACATTTCTCAGTAGCACATAATCACTATTTAGTCTGAAAGAATAACGGTTGTATTTAGAATTAACAGGACCCCCAAAAATACCTTCCTGATCGGCATAAGAAAGGCCCAAAGAATAAGTGGAATTTTCCCCTCCACCCACAACGTTAAGGGCATGGTTCTGCATTGGTGCATCTTCTACTATAAGTTCATCCAACCAGTCAGTCCCCTTCCAAATGCCACTCTCAATTTTATCCCAATCCGGAACCAATGATGCAAAATCCATTAAAGGCTGCAGAGAATTTACTCTTGATTCATTTATCAACACAGCGTATTCTTGAGCATTTGCTACCGGCAATTTCTTATATAGATTCTGAACACCATAAGATCCATCATAAGTAATTTGAGCTTTTTTGGGACCTTTTGCTATTCCTCTCAATCCTGATTTGGTTGTTACCAAAACTACACCATTGGCTGCTCTTGAACCATAAATAGCTGCAGAAGCAGCATCTTTAAGAACGTCTATGGATTCTATGTCAGATGGTGGCAGATAGTCGAGACTCCCACCTGGAACCCCGTCAATCACAATTAAAGGTTCTGCATTACCCGTGGTACCAAGACCACGAATATTTACTTTAAAACCGCTTCCGGGTTCACCTGTTTGTTTGATAATAGTTAAGCCTGGGGTTAATCCTTGCAAAGCGGTCATAGGTGATACCGTATTTTGTTTTATAATTTGATCCGATTTTACTTGTACTGTTGCTCCTGTTGTTAATCTCTTCTGTTGCACCCCATACCCAATAGCCACAACTTCATCCAGTCCTATCGCTTCTTCTTCCAATATAACATTAAACACTGTCTGACCGGCAATGGGGATTTCTTCTGTTTTCATGCCTACAAAAGAAATCTGAAGATTCTGTGCATCAGAAGGAATGCGAAGAGAAAAATTACCGTCAGCATCGGTTACTGTGCCAATCGTGGTACCTTTTACCACTACTGTCGCCCCGGGCAGAGGCTGTCCTGAAGCATCGGTCACCTTTCCGGTAATCTCTCTTTGCTGAGACTGTTGTTGAGCGAATTCAACTCCGGAAACTATTTCCGTTACTTTTTCTTTGGGTGACAAAATAATCTGATTGCCTTCTACTTGATATTCCACATCTTCCGATGCAAATAATTTATTCAGCACGTCGGCAATGGCTGCATTTTTTACCCGAACACTCACTTTCCGGTCGACGTTCACCAACTTGTTGTTGTAGAGAAAGTGATAGTCGGATTTTTCTTCAATAGTTTGCAATACTTTTTCGATGGTTGTATTTTTCATGTCCAACGAAATCTTCGTTTTCTGAGAATACACATCTTCGGCCTGTAATTGAAATACAATTAAACAGAGTAATAGGCACGTTATCCTCATGGC
>JAAZMQ010000224.1 GCA_012798745.1 Bacteroidales bacterium | reverse complement strand
TCCACGGGATTGCGCAATGCCCTATCGCCGCCGGCTATTATTCCGATCACAAAAGTATTGGGTATGCCATACGTAGGCGGAATTTCCGATGCATCCAATACCCCGAGCCTACCACTTGTGCCCGCACCAATGTAAAACAATCGTCCGCCCCGTTTCATGCGCTCCACCACAGCCGTCACAAGTTTTTCAATTTCGGGAATGGTTTCTTTTACTGCCGGTGGCACTTTGTGATCTTCCTGATTAATTTCGGCAAGGATTTGGCGTATCGATTTCTTTTCCAAATCGTCGTACGACGAAGATTGTTCCGTTATTTTAATAAAAGCCATGTTCTTTCATTATTTAAATTTCTCTTAACCGATTTTCCTCTCCTCGGCCACTGCAGCATCTTGTCATGATAAGAATCAGCGCGAGGCATAATACCTCACCAACCCTTCCAAAGGAGAAGCATCAATGGTGCCGATCCGGATTCCTTTCTCTGCCGCTATGTCTTTCAAATAAGCGGCATAATGAAAAGCAATTGACCCCACAAAATTAACCTTATTTTCCCGATAATTATACTGCATGACGTTTCTTTCAAAAAAATCGGAAAAACTTTTACCGACAATACGTCGTATGGTAGGATCTTCGATATTTCCCAAAATAAACGGAGAAAAACTTGCCAGGAATCGACTCGGAAACGGGTGTTTGTACACGCTGTCGATAATAATGGCCTGTGTAAGCCCGTATTGCTCAAGCAACTTTTCTTTTAACCCCGGAGAGAGCTGATTCTTAAGTGCATCACTTACCAGCAATTTACCCAATGCGGCTCCACTCCCCTCATCGCCAAGAATAAAACCCAACGGAGGAACCTGCTTCACAACCTTTTTACCGTCCCACTCACACGAATTGCTTCCTGTGCCAAGAATACACGCTATCCCCGCCTCACAACCGCAAAGTGCATGAGCAGCCGCAATAAGATCACTATATACCTCAACGGTTTCAACCGCAAACAACCGACGGACAGCTCTGCCAACCACAACCTCCTTCTCGGGAATGCAACCGCTGCCGTAAAAATAAACAGCATCTATCGAATGGTTGCTCAAACGACAATACACATTCTTTTGAATTTCTTCGGCAATTTCGTCCTCCGTCTGATAAACCGGACTGATACCGTTACTTGTAAAGCGCAAAAGAATTTCTCCGCCTTTTGCCACGCACCAATCGGTTTTCGTAGCACCACTGTCGGCAATCAGGATCTCTTTCATATTTTTATCATTTAAATGCCGAGTCCCTTCCAAAAAGTAAATTTACACCATTTCGCAATTTGTAACAAATTGAATATCAGCAACCCATTTTTATCAAAATTACCTACACCCATTTTCGAAGCAAGCTCGATACCGCGGCTAAAAATCAAATCTTTATGTAAATGCCTTTCTTATATAAAGTATACCCGAATTCATTGGTCTGTCATTCCATTGTTTTGAGATCGTTGGTAAAGATAATATTTTTTTGACAACGCTCGAAATGCCCCCCAATGCAAAAACGGAACAAGATTTTATCTTCCGTCGGAAAACGGGGTTAGCATGCACAAAAATTTTATCCTTTTTCGGAAAACGCGTGTTAACATCAACCACCTCAGTTCCTCCGTCGGATTTTCCGTTGAGAAATAAAGAAAACAGTATCCTGTTTCAGAAAATCCGACAGGCGAAAAACAGGGTTTTTTGCGTAAAAATGCCCTTGGTTTGCCGGAAAAACTGTTTTTATTTGTTAAAGCTTATTATCAGAATAAGGATAAATCGTAAATTATGTACACATCGGAAAATCCGACGGAGGATAAAAAAATTTTCCACTCATCCCGGAAACCGATTTTCAAGACCCTGTTGCCCTTTTTTATCGGATATCGTTCAGAAAATCAGTAACATAAAAATCCACCATTGTAAAATCAATAGCGGATAAGCGACGAAATTTGATCTGTTAAATAACGACCTATGATGGATGAATATTTCAAAATATCGATAGCTTTGTTTAGCGTGTCGATCAAAAATTGAATATTTGTTTTATATTTGCAATTCGGTATTTGTATTTACCGGCTACAAACATAATTTAACAACAATTTTCGAGAAAACGAGTACAAATAATATCAATTTGATTCAAAAGCATATCGAAATTTTATGGAAGAAATTAAATTTTATTACGGGGAGAATATCCCTTTAGAGCTACACAAAGTAAGGGTTGTACAAAAATTACACTTAGTACCCATCGAGAGAAGGCTTAAAGCGTTGGAAGAAGGTGGATTCAACACATTCCGGCTCACCACCAAGGATGTTTTCCTGGATATGTTGACCGACAGTGGGACCAATGCCATGAGCGATAACCAGATGGCCGCAATGATGCGTGCTGACGATGCCTACGCGGGGTCGCAAAGTTTTTTCAGGCTGCAGAAAGCCGTTGAAGATGTTCTTGGCAAAAAATATTTTCTGCCGGTTCACCAAGCCAGGGCTGCCGAGAATATTCTTTGCCACGCATACATTCGTAAGGGAAGCCTTATCCCGATGAATTACCATTTTACAACAACGATGGCGCACATTACTCAATACGGGGGAAAGGTTGCCGAATTGTTG
>JAAZMQ010000031.1 GCA_012798745.1 Bacteroidales bacterium | reverse complement strand
GTGAAAAACACCTCGCAAAGAATCCAACCCTGCTTTTTTGATACTTTGTATCACTTCATTATTTGCGTTACGCGAATGAATTACCACCGGCAGATTCATTTCGATACCCCATTGCAATTGTTTTTCAAAAGCTTTTATTTGTTGTGCCTTAAAAGTTTGATCCCAATACAGATCGATACCTATTTCACCTATACCGATATAATGATTTGTTTTTAGTTCATTATAAATTATATTCAATTGATGCTCCCAATCTTCCTTAACTGAAGTGGGATGCAAGCCCATCATTGGAATAAAAAACGAAGGATCGGTCAACACCGTTTGTTTAAGAGGTTCTATGGATTCAGTATCGATATTAGGCAACAAAATTTTATATACACCTGCTTTTTTCGCTCTGAGGACAACATCTTCAAAATCGGTATAAAACTCCGGTAAGTAAAGATGTGCATGGGTATCGATAAGATTCATTCTTCTACTGTTTCCCCTTTCCTATAATAATATACCACCCCGTATTCACGATTCCTTTCAAGACGTGTACTCAAGGGCAAGTCTTTGTTTTTTCTTTCCACCTGTTCCCAAATATCAAAAATAATCTTATCTACATTTTCCCTTGCTTCAGTTATTTGATTTTGCAGACGAGAAGTGGCTTTCTGATGTATTTTTTGAGTTTGATACCCTTCTTTAAAAAGTGAAAACATTACTTTAACTTTCGCAATAGTTGGATTAAAGATTGGAACTCCGCCTTTTGCTATGCGAGACTCTTCACCTTTAATTATTTTCTCACCCCATTCAAGAATAAGTTCATTTGAAGCAAGATCCGGAACAATCATGTTTTGATTTTCCAAACCATATAATTCTAAATATTCACTCTTTATTTCGGAACGAATGATACACATGTATAACACTTGTACAAAATGCGAAAGATACATACGTGCATTTTTCACCTTCTGTTGAAACAATATATTTGCTTTTACCTGGGTATCGAAGGCTTGCTGATACTGATTATATACGCGTTCAAATTGTACAAGCACGTTTTTGGCCTTTTGAAGTGTTTTCATTTCAATTGCCACTTCCTGAAAATCTGTATTTGAACATTTTTCGATAGCTGTTTTCAATGCTCGTATGCGTGCAATATCGGTATTTGGTAATCTGCGATAAGGCATTTGTTAATTCACTATTATAAACTATTTTTGAAACGTTCTTTCGTTCAATGTACCTTTTATTTTATTATTATTTATTTCTTTCGCTGCATTAAATTTTCTATCAGAAGCAACAACTCTTCTTTTCGAATATCCGCAACAGATAGATTTGAAAAGCAATCTAATGCCGAAAGATAATATTTTTCTATGAGATTTTCAGAAATTGATTTCAAATTTAATTCATCATAAATATTTTTAACGGCATTTATTTTAGAGGAAGGATCAAAATCGATTGCTTTAAGCCATTTATCAAGTTCTTTTCGTTGCGACGTATTAGAATTCTCGAGTGCTTTTATCAACAAAAAAGTCTTTTTATTACAAACAATATCACCTCCTATGTTTTTACCAAATGTTTCGGCATCACCGTACACATCCAGCAAATCATCTTTAAGTTGAAAAGCCATTCCAATATGAATACCCAACCGATACAAAAGGTCGGAATCGTTTGCCGATGCATTTCCCATCATTGCACCAATTTTTAAAGAACATGCAATCAGAACGGCTGTTTTCAATCGAATCATTTCCATATATTCTGCTTCTGTCACATCCATTCTTTTTTCGAAGTCCATATCATACTGTTGACCTTGACAAACCTCCATGGCAGTGTCGGAAAAAATAGATAAAATTTGGGGCAATATGTTTAGAGGAACATTGGCAATGTACATATAAGCTTGAATCAACATAGCATCACCCGATAAAATAGCAGCATTATTCCCCCAAATCTTGTGTACCGTAGGATTTCCACGACGCATATCTGCCCTATCCATCAAATCATCATGCAATAAAGTGAAATTATGAAAAATTTCTATGCCAAGTGCCGGGGGAATAGATAAATCGATATCATCACTAAAAAGATTTGTCGCCATAAGTGTTAGTATTGGACGCAATCTTTTCCCTCCACCGGATAAAACATATCGTATAGGATCATACAAATTCTGAGGAGATAAATTCCATGATATTTTTTCTATAGCATTATTAATTTTATTTTCCAGGTCGCTTCTACTGTAGATCATTTTATTAATAGGATAAAATTGCAATAAAAGCTGCTTTCGTGAATAAAAGCAGCTTTTATCAAATCAATTAATTTCTTTTTTATTGTTGCAAGCGGAATACAATGGGCAATGTGAAACGTACCCGCACAGGTTTGCCCCTTTGCTTACCGGGTTTCCATTTCGGCATAGACTGAATCACCCGCACAGCTTCTCTATCAAGTGAGGGATCCACTCCACGTACCACCTGAACATCAGTAATAGTTCCGTCTCGTTCTACCACGAAAGAGCAAATTACACGTCCCTCAATACCATTTTCCTGAGCTATTACCGGATACCTGATGTTTTCGCTTAAGTATTTCATCAGAGCAGCTTGACCTCCCGGAAATTCAGGCATTTCTTCCACCACTACAAAAATTTCTTCTGCAGCCTCTTCTTCCTGTTTTGGTTTGGGAGGAGGGGGAGGAACAAAAGTTTGAATTTGAGCCCTACTCTGATCATCCTCTATGTTAATTTGAATACGTGTTTCTACTTTTTCTTCCACTACCTCGAGAATCTCAGGTGCTTCGGGTTCGGGTGCAGGTGGGGGCGGAGGAGGAGTCGGATCGCGACGGGTAATTTCGATTTCTTCCTCGGCTATCACATCTTGTACAACTACATTTACGGTCGACTCAGACATTCCTGATGACCATTCAAATGCAACGAACATTGCAGCCAATGCTAAGACAAGCCCCATCAAAAAAGCCATGTCTCTTTGGTTTTCAATGTTCGCTTTTGGCGATTTTTTTATTTCATCCTTATCCATGATATAAATATTTACACCTTTAAAACTTTTTCATTTTATTCTGTAAGACAAAGATAGAATTTTTTTTTCTATCCCACGCTATTTTATACAAAAAAAATCAAAAAACACATTATCTCCGTAACTTTAATTTTTCAATTTGTAAATATCGATAAGATTTCTCCCATAACCATCATAATCTAACCCATATCCTACAATAAAATCAGGAGGTAATTCCATAGCGACATAATCCGGCCGAAGATCGTATTTTAAAGCTCCGGGTTTCAAGAACAAAGTAGCAATCTTGATTTCGCGCAGATGATGCTTTTTTAGTTCTTCTATCAATGCCGTCAGCGTATTTCCACTATCGATAATATCTTCCACAATAACTACGGTTCTGTTTTCTACCGATTCCGTCAAGCCAAGTATTTTTTGTACAGATTCTGTGTTTGACGTCCCCCGGTATGACGCTAACCTCACAAAAGTTATTTCGCATGGAATAGTGATCTTTTTCAACAAGTCGGCAGCAAACATGAACGCCCCGTTCAATACAACAATAAAAAGTGGGTTTTTTCCCTTCAAATCCGCGTTGATCTGCTCGGCAATTCTCCCTATACTTTTTTCTATTTTCTCCGCTTCAATAAACAGCTCAAACTCCTTATCATTTATTTTTATATTCTTCATACCCATAAAAAGTCACGATGGAAAATGAAACAACAAAATTACTACTTTTTATGGATTACGAAAGAAAAAATGTCTTTTCATACCCAACTAAATTTACATTATCCTCAAACTATATCGTATCCTCCATTTACAAGCTTTACCTTAACCTCGCCTTTTGCTACGCTATTTCCTTGCAAACCAACCGCATCCAATATGCCTGTTTTGACAGCCATATAAAGTGTTTGGGGATCAGTTAACGGATCATCCGTATGGGGATTTTTGATTTTTTCAATAATGGTCCACGCTTCATTTTTTAAAAAATCGGCCCGATTTCTTATTTCGGAATCACATTTAAAATCAGGCAATCCTTTAGCAGCCAATGAGTACACCCTGCGGACCATTTTTACACTTTCCAAAATTTCTTTTGAAGTTGCTCTTCTCATGGCTTCACAATACGAAACTATATGAATGATATGTGGCTTCAAATAAGATGCATAAAACATAGAAGCCGTCAACTGACCTTTTGCGCTATCCGGATCTGCAGGAAAGGAAAGTAATCCTGTTCGTATCATTCGGTACGGGATAAACCCTTCGTCGGTCAACGAGTCAACCAGTTCCTGTTTTGCAATAGCTTTTGCCACATCCATTTTAGGCGACAAACCGGGAGGAGTATTCATCATATATTGCTGAATATACCACTTAACACCGAGTTTTTTTGCCACATAGGCCGCAAGATACGTGACGGCAACAGCCAACCCGTCATGGGCATACCTCAACTCCCATTGATGCGCATCGTTTATTTCTACCGGCACACCATGAGCAGCATTCCACTTTATACCTTCCATGTTTTCTGTTATGGCACCCAACAGATTCCTCTCGGAACGGCGGTCAAGTTCGGAATACCAAAAAAGAGGAATAGCTGCCCAGGCATTGTTAACCGTTTCTTTCAAAAGCTTGGAAAAATCTACTATCCGATTTGTACCGGAATAACATCTGATCAAAGGATAATTTCCTGTTCGGCTTGCCTGATAAAGCTTTATAAAGTCTGCTTTTGAGCGTATCGGTGCCCCCCCTGCTCCATCCTGTGCCGGATGCATCTTATCGGGTTCAAAAAAATATTGTTGACAATTTTGATCCGGAGCCAAAGAAATAATATCCAAAAGTTCGGATTCTGCCAATTTCTTAATTTCTTCTACGGTCTCCTCTATCGTCTGAAGCCCGATGTGATGCCTTATCAAGGGATAAGGATGCTTAAATGCAATTCTTTCCGGTAAACTATCGGGATAATCCTTCTTTTCTTGATATTTCAGCTGCCCTCTTAAAAAGAGAACAACATCCTCTTCTTCTTCAGACCCATCGAATATTTTTTTAAAAATGCCGGATCGAGCTGCAATTTCGGAAGTTTCTGTTGTTCCTCCAAAAATAAAATCAATTTTATCATCGATGCCTGTTTTTGCTATTTCTTTAGAAAATTCATCCAATAGATTCGACAAAGCAACAGCACCCAATCGATAACTTAATGCCACAATGCTCGGTTTTTCTTTTTTTATATTTTCAATCACTCGACTTATCGGCACAGCCGCGCCCAAATTAACTGTTTCATATCCTTCCTTTTTTGCAAGTTCCAAAAAATTCAAAAGCCCGGCAACATGTACATCACTTCCAATAGAAGCACCTAAAATTTTTTTCATTCTTCCCCCTCCTCAACAAATTTTATTATTTTTTCTATGCTCCACCCTTTCAATCCCAAATCTTCAACCGTTCTTCCTTTTCCCCAAAAATTCCCGTCCAACATCGCATTAGCTATGGTGATCATCGAATCGATGACACCGGTTTCTACCCCAAACTCTTTCCCAAAAGATGAAATTGGGACCAAACTCATGGGTACATCTTCAAGAAGATAACGATTATTGAGGCTGGTTGGTGCATATATCCCCCGGTAACCTTCGTTATTGCGAATAGCCTGATATAAATTTTGACCACTGACATCGTAGGCATAACTCAACCATTCTTTAACAGTCATCGGCTGGACATTAAAAAGCTTCATTACTTGACATCTTTCTTCATCAATTTTTTCAAGCACTTTAGCAACAGAAGGAGAAATACCTTCAAAATAAAATTCAAATTTACCCGCAGTGGTTTCCACCCGTGCAGCGTTCAAAATTAAGGTAGCGGGATGTAAAACAACACCTATGTTATTAAAACTTGTATATAGGATATTTTTAACAATATCAAATTCAGGCATCACTTCCAACAATGTTTCGGCCAATTCGGAATTTCTTGAAGCCGGAAGAGCTGAAACCGGTACAGCATTTTTTATTCTGAAAATTCGCGTAACACCCGGATTTGACATTCGGGAAGCGAAAATAAAAGTTTGTGCTTCCGCAACAATAACATCCTTCTTTACACCCTTCCTTTTCAATGTATTGTAAAACTCCAACGCACCTCCTGTCCTGCCCGGATTCAGAACGATAATCTGCCCGTCTTCTAAAAAAGGAGCCATCCTTTCTGCAATTTCTTTATGAGCGAAAGCCGGCACGACAACCATAATAAGCTTTCTTCCTTTTATTGCTTCATCAATTTTTGTTGTCGCAAAAGACACTTCATATTCTCCCTCAACCTGTCCTTCAATTTTGATTTTATGTGACTCGATGATAGGATATATTCTTCTTCTCGATCTGTTGAAAAGTGCAACATCAAAACCTTTCATGGCCAAATACCCTGCAAGAGCTTGTCCGCCATTACCTGCCCCGATTACGGTTATTTTAATCATATCTGCGAAAATTAAAAAGGTTATATAAATTGTAACGCTAGTTTTTACGGAGTCTTTTTTAAATTATCCAAATCATTTACCTAAACAACAATTACAAATAGAGATAAAAATCTTTTGCCAATTGGATGAACTCTTCCGAATAATGATGTCTTTGCTTTTCAATCACCAGATGATTATGAATTATGCTGTCATCGGATGGAGCTAACGACAATTCCAGTAACAACCGTTTCGGCAAACTACCGGGTGTGGGATACACGTCGGTTTGACGATAAATATACCATCCTGCTTCATGAATCAATTCTTCCAAAAAGCGCTTCCTTTCAAAAGGATAAACCAAAGAAAGTTTTCCACCCAAAGAAATTATCTTTCTGCTCAAAAAAAGTAAATCTTCAATTGGAAGTGAATAAGCATGACGAGCCTTGCTGCGGCGTTTATCGGGCGACAACAACGAATTCACAAAAAACGGAGGATTGCAAACGATACCATCAAACTTAGTAGAAGTTTGCTTTACAAAATCTTGGAAAGAGATATTTTTTACTTCAATCCGATCTTTGAAAGGCGATGCCATCACATTCTCTTTTGCCTGAGCAACAGCATCAACATCCACATCAATAGCAGTTATAGTGGTTATTTCGTTTCGCTGAGCAAGCATCAAGGCAATCAACCCCGAACCCGTCCCCACATCCAAAATATTTTTGCATCGATCTATCGAAGTCCACGCCCCCAACAATACCCCATCTGTCCCCACCTTCATGGCACATCGATCGTGATAGACCATAAACCTTTTAAAACGAAAACCGGAACCCAACATTTTTTAAAATCATCTATTTGGCATGGATTTTGGACAATTTATTATACACATAAAACAAAATAACCCTATTTTTGTTTGCATCAGTGTGATGGAAAAACCTCTCCTTATAGTTAAAAGGAAAAGGGAATAAAAATATTACGAAATACCGAAATAGATAAATTATGTTTCATAAAAAAATATATAGTTACGATTCCGAAGAAATGGATCCTAATTTTGTTTCATTTATTGCCGATGATTTTATGGACAACAACAAAGATATAGACAATTCGTTTCTGCCCGAGATCATACCCGTTTTACCCTTACGAAATACCGTTATTTTTCCGGGAAGCAGACTCCCTATCTCAGTGGGGAGAGAAAAATCGTTGAAACTCATTAAGTCACTGGGTAAAAAACAACGTTATATCGGCTTAGTATGTCAGAAAGACGGCGATATCGAAAATCCGGAACCGGATGATTTGTATCGCGTTGGCGTTATTGCCGAAGTCATGAGGGTAATCGAACTGGCTGACGATAATCTCAGTATTATCATTCAAGCAAAAAAACGATTCGAATGGGATGAAATGGCAGAGACCGAACCTTTTTTTCAAGCAAAATATAAAATAAAAGAATCTGTTCCTGCCTCAAAAGAGGACAAAGAATACATAGCCATTCTCGATTCCATACGCGATATCATGATACAAATGTTGCAGCTACTAGGCGAACCGCCCAAAGAACTGTTGCAAACGCTAAACAATGAAACTTTTTTGGATATGCTGGTAAGCTATTGCGCTACCAATCTGCCCATTGACAGTCGCGAAAAACAAGAACTACTGAATATCGACGACGAAAAAGAGCAAGCCTACCGCTTACTGATGATCCTGAATCGCGAAATGCAGATATTGGAGTTGAAAATGAACATTCAGATGAAAACACGCGAAGATCTGAACCAGCAGCAAAAAGAATATTACCTGCAACAACAACTCAAAACCATTCAGGAAGAGCTAGGCGGCAATGTTCAACAAATAGAAATCGATGAATTCCGTAAAAAAGCAAAAGAGAAAAAATGGGGCGCGGAGGTTGCCGAAATATTCGAAAAAGAAGTAAAAAAACTAGAACGACTGAATCCCCAGTCGCCCGATTATTCGGTACAATACGGATATCTACAAACCATAGTGGAATTGCCTTGGAATGAATATACACAGGACAATTTTGACTTGAAAAATGCTCAAAAAATCCTCGATCGCGATCATTTCGGAATGGAAAAAGTAAAAGAACGTATTATCGAGCACTTGGCGGTTCTAAAGCTCAAAGGTGATATGAAATCGCCCATTCTCTGCTTATACGGTCCTCCGGGTGTAGGAAAAACTTCGTTGGGAAAATCCATAGCCGAAGCTCTGAACCGTAAATATGTTCGCATTTCTTTAGGAGGATTGCATGACGAAGCCGAAATCAGAGGACACCGCCGCACCTATATCGGTGCCATTCCGGGCAGAATCATTCAAAATATTCAAAAAGCCGGGTCCTCCAATCCTGTTTTTGTGTTGGATGAAATAGACAAGATCGGCAGCGATTTTCGCGGCGACCCGGCTTCTGCACTGCTTGAGGTGTTGGATCCCGAACAAAATTCGGCATTTCACGACAATTATCTTTCCATCGATTACGATTTGTCGAAAGTTCTTTTCATTGCTACAGCCAACAACCTGAACTCCATCCCCCAACCTCTTTTGGACAGGATGGAACTGATTAACGTAGGCGGATATATCACCGAAGAAAAAATAGAAATAGCCTCACGCCATCTTCTTCCAAAAGAGTTAAATAATCATGGCATTCCTCGAGATGCTTTCAATATCCCGAAAAAAACGCTGGAAAAAATAATCGAAAATTATACACGTGAATCCGGTGTGCGAGAATTGGAAAAGCAGATTGCGAAAATTCTGCGAAAAATAGCCCGAAAAATAGCCGACAACCAAGAGTATCCCAAAGAACTGCAAGTTAGCGATTTAAAAGAATACCTCGGCGTGGAGCCCTATACCAAAGAAAGTTATCAAGGCAACGAATATGCCGGCGTCGTAACCGGTCTGGCATGGACAGCCGTAGGCGGAGAAATTTTGTTTGTTGAAAGCTCGCTAAGCAGAGGGAAAGGATCGAAACTCACCATAACCGGTAATTTGGGTGATGTAATGAAAGAATCGGCTATGTTGGCAATGGAATATATTCGTTCACATGCCGAAGAATTGGGCATCGATCCGGAAGTTTTTGAAAACTGGAACACTCACATTCATGTTCCCGAAGGAGCTATTCCAAAAGACGGTCCTTCGGCAGGAATAACAATGATCACCTCGCTGGCTTCGGCATACACGCAACGAAAAGTGAAAGCCAATCTGGCTATGACAGGAGAAATTACGTTGCGAGGAAAGGTTCTTCCGGTTGGTGGCATCAAAGAAAAAATTCTGGCTGCCAAACGTGCCGGAATCAAAGAAATTATTCTAAGTGTAGAAAATAAAAAAGATGTAGAGGAAATTAAACCCTCCTACCTTAAAGGGCTTAAATTTCATTATGTCAATGACGTAAAAGAAGTATTAGACATTGCTTTACTGAAACAAAAAGTAAAGAATCCCAAAGATTTT